>CBDUAS010000261.1:0-6060 GCA_965365185.1 uncultured bacterium
GGGACTTACGTAGACCAGCCGCTCCGTCTTGATGGCGGCGTCGATACCGACACCGATGCCCGCACCGATTCCGCCCATGAAAGCGGCGGCCGCGAACGTCTCGCTCGCCGCGCCGCAGCTGTCCACCAGGGCACAGGTGATCCCGGCGATGACGAAGATGCCACCGCCGGCGACCGCGCCGATCACGGCTCCGTTGACCAACGAGTCAGCGGTGCGCAACTCGAGCTGCCGCAGCTCTGCCTCGCTCAGCCCGAAAGATGTCCCTTCAGCGTTGAAGAACAGCGTCGAGAGATCGGCGTCGAACCCCTGCACGGTGGCCCGCGTGCGCTCCCCGGGATCGCGGGTCACGTAGACGGTATCGCCCGGCTCGATCCTGCCCTCCAGCTCGCGGAACGACCGTGCCACCGCAGCGCCGTCGTTCGCCTGAGGATTCGTCGCTTGTCGCCAGGCAACGCCGGCGGCGGATGCCGGCGAGCCAGCCCCAGCCCCTCTCGGTGAGGTGCCCGGCAGGGAAGCGGATTGGGAAGCAGCAGGGCTCGCGGCCGCGAGCGTCAAGCCGACAACCAGAGCACGACCGGCGATTCTCACGAGTGGAATCTGCACCAGGCACTCTCCTCCCCGGCACCCGGCCGGGGCGTGACCAAGGGACCTCGCCCGAAAAGCCGATCGACGTGTCTTTGTTTCTGAGTTTACGGGATCGTGGTCGCTTTGTTTCGGCGCAGCGTGAAAGGATGCTCAGGCGAGTATGCGAACCCAGGAGCACCGCTTGTGGATCTTCTCGTAAAGCTCCCGATCCGCGGTGACCAGGTCGGCCGCGACGTCCCGCGCCAGCAGCACGAACGTCGCGTCGCTCGGAGAGATGCTGGCGCGAAAAGCCAACCCCAGCGCTCGCGGCATGAGTTGTTCCCAGCTCACGACGGTAAGGGGCAGGGTGCGCAAACCGGCCCAGAGACTGCGCGCCTCCGTTCCTCCCAGGCCGTGGTCCCGCTGCTCCCAGAAGACCGACGCCAGCTCGTAGTACAGCAAAGACGGAACAACGACGCGACTGTAGCCATCGGTGAGCTCATCGAGGTAGCGGTCGGCCTTGTCGCTCCCCGGTTCGTGGAGAAACCACTTGGCGACCACACTCGTATCGAGGACCCGTGTTACCACAACCGGTCACGCGTCTTGCGCACGACGATGGTGCTGTCCGGCAGCGGTCCGACGACCGCCCGCATGCGGCGGATGCGCTGCACGGCGTCGACGGGGCTTTCTTTGATGCCGAGCCCCTTGCGAAGCAGCCGGCGGGCCAGGTGCGACACGCTGATGTTCTGAGCCTGGGCCTCCAGCTTGAGCCTCTCGTGCAGGTCCTCGTGGATCATCAAGTTGACCCGCTTGAGTTGAACGGGCACGGCAGTCTCTCCCGCCACCGGCCGGCAGATTACACACCCTACACACCTCATTGTCCTTTGCGGCTTGCCGCCGGCGGCTAAAGGGGATAAAGGTGTTTGAATATCAGGGATTATAGCAATAATATCCGCGCTAGCGGGCCCGGCAGACGCCGATCTCACAGGGTGGCACCCACCGAGAAAAGCGCGCCGCCGGACAGCGAATGGGGAGGCTGCTATGAGCAGTGCCCAGCCCATCGTTACCGATGAGGCGCGCTGGGAACGGATCGTTCAGCTCACGGGCGGCGCAGCAGATGTGTGTCGCACGTGCGGCGACTGCACGGTCTCGTGTCGTTGGGGGCTCTTCGAGTCCGACGGTCCCGACATGTGGACGCTCCTGCAAAACGCGCAACGCGGGCCGGACGCCGATCCCAGGCTCGAGTCCGCTCTCTGGCACTGCGCCACCTGCGCTTCCTGCAAGACCGTTTGTCCGCAGGGAGTGCAAACTGCCGACCTGATCGTCGGCCTGCGGAGCCTCGCGTACGACGAGGGACGCACGCCGCCCGTCCTCAGCGAGATCGTCGAGAGCTTGGAGCTGGATGGAAACCCCGACGGCATACCCGTGTCGCTGCGCCGTCGCTGGGCGAAGGATCTGGAGGCCAGGCCCGCCGGTACGAAAGACTGCTGCCTGGTCTATTTCGGGTCCGCGACCTCGTTCTCACAGCGTCTGCAGCGTATCGGCCGGGCGTTCGCCTGCGTGCTGGACGGCTGCGACGTGCGCTTCGCCGTTTTCGACGAGGAGCCGGACTCCGGCGCGGTGGCGCGTGTGCTCGGCGCCCAGGGATACCTGGAGAAGCTCGTCGAGGGAAATCTCGATGCGCTACAAACGCACGGGATTCGCGAGATCGTCGCCACCAGCCCGTACGACTACGACGTGTTCCGGCGCATCTACCCGAACTACGGCGACTCGTTCCGCGTCTTTCACGCCACCGAATACCTCGACCAGTTGCTCCAGTACGACCGCATGCGCTTCGAGCGCGATCCACAGGAGAAACGGCGCGTCGTATACCACGATCCCTGCTATCTCGGGCGGCACCACGACCTGTACGACGCACCGCGCCGCGTACTTGGCGCCATGAAGGGCCTCGAGGTGCTGGAGTTCGAGGAGAACCGCGAAGACTCGGTCTGCTGCGGGGCCGGTGGGGCTCGAACCTGGCTCGAGGAGGATCCCGCCGAGGGCTTCGCGGACGAGCGCGTCATCGAGGCGATGAAGCTCGACGCGGAGGTCATCGTCACGCCGTGTCCCTATTGCATCCAGATGTTCGAGGAGAGCATCGAGAAGCTCGACGCGCCCGGAATCGAAGTTCGTGACGTCGTCGAGCTGGCCGCCGCCTGGTGGCCGTACGCACCCGATGAGGAGGATCCGACCTTCGGCACATACGGCACCGCATGAGCCCCTGGCAGACGACATCGTACTGCACCGCTGTCCGGTGCCACTCGAAGGGCACCGGGTCGCGCGGAGAAATCACGGAGCACCCGAATGGATCTTTGGCGAAGACCACTTGATGCAGACAAGATCACCGTCCCGCGGGGGCAGGTCTTCATCGTCGCCGACCGCTGCAAGGGATGTGGCTTTTGCACGGACTTCTGCCCCACCGACATCCTGGTGATGTCGGAGGCGTTCAACGTCAAGGGCTACCACTACCCGGAGGTGGTGGAAGGGGCTGAGTGCGTTAACTGCAAGCTCTGCGAGCTTCTCTGCCCCGAGTTCTCGATTTACTCCCTGGATATCGCCGAGATGGCGAAGGTCAACGAGCTTCCCGTAGCGGAGGTGCGCGCATGAGCGACCGTCGCGGCAGAGTGTTGACCGGGGAGCACTTCATGAACGGCGACGTGGCGTCGGCGGAAGGAGCGTTGGCCGCCGGCTGTCGCTTCTTCGGCGGCTATCCCATCACACCGGCCACCGAAGTGGCCGAGCGCATGGCCGAGCGGCTCCCGGAGGTGGGCGGTACCTACATCCAGATGGAAGACGAGATCGCCTCGATGAACGCCATCCTCGGTGCATCGTGGGCCGGCGCCAAGTCGATGTCGTCGACCTCCGGGCCGGGCTTCAGCTTGATGATGGAGAACTTCGGCCTGGGCGTCATGCTGGAAACGCCGTGCGTGCTGGTGAACGTGCAGCGCGGCGGCCCGTCGACCGGGTTGCCGACCCTGGTCGGACAGGCGGACATGATGCAGGCGCGCTGGGGCTCGCACGGTGACTACGAGATCATCGCGCTGTGTCCTGCGTCGCCGCAGGATTGCTTCGACCTGACCGTCACGGCGTTCAACCTGTCGGAAAAGTACCGGGTCCCGGTGCTGCTGATGACCGACGAGGTGACGGGGCACATGATGGAGAGGGTCGTGATCCCGCCCGCGGACGAGATCGAGGTGATCGACCGGAAGAAGTTCACGGGCTCGAGGGAGGAGTACCTTCCCTACAAGGCCGACGCCGATCTCGTGCCACCGATGGTTGCAGCCGGTGAAGGCTACCGGATCCACACCACGGGCTTGACGCACGACGAGCGAGGTTATCCGGCGATGAGCGCCGAGGCCCACGACGTGCTGGTGCGGCGGCTGTGCGACAAGATCCTCAAGAACGCCGACGACATCATCATCCTCGAGGAGCAACACCTCGACGATGCCGACGTCGTGGTGGTTGCCTACGGGATCTCGGCACGCATCTCCTACCGCGCCGTGGAGCTGGCCCGCGAAAAGGGCATCAAGTGCGGCTTGCTGCGCCTGGTCACGGTCTGGCCGTTTCCGGAGCGACGCGTCCGCGAGCTCGCCGGCAAGATCAAAGCCTTCGTCGTACCCGAAATCAACCTCGGCCAGGTCGTTTACGAGGTCGAGCGCTGCGCCGGCGGGAAAGCCGACACCCACCTGGTGTCGAACCCCGGCGGTCACGTCCATTTGCCCCACGAAATCCTCGAAGCCATAGAGTCGGCCGCCAGCGGCGACCGGCGAGAAGTCTTGGAGCCGGCCTATGCAGACTGAGCTCGCTGTTCCGGAGAAGGCCCTCCCCGATCACCCGATGAAGGAGCTGTTGCGCGAGGACCGGTTCCCGCACATCTGGTGCCCGGGCTGCGGCCTCGGCACATCGCTGTCCGCCTTCGTCTCGGGCTTGCGGGAGGCGAAGGTCGACCTCGACAAGGCCTGCGTCGTCTCGGGCATCGGTTGCGCCGGGCGCGTCGCCGGCTACCTGGCCATCGATTCGTTCCACACCACACACGGGCGCGCCCTGCCCTTCGCCACCGGGCTCAAGCTCGGCAACCCGGAGCTCACCGTAACGGTGTTCTCTGGTGACGGCGATCTCACCGCCATCGGCGGCAACCACTTCATTCACGCCGCCCGCCGCAACATCGACATGACGGTCATCTGCTCGAACAACTTCATCTACGGGATGACCGGAGGCCAGGGCGGCCCGACGACGCCGCCAACGGCCCACAGTACGACGACGCCGTACGGCTGCTACGAGCACCCGTTCAGCCTGCCGTACCTGGCGGCGGCCAGCGGCGCGGTCTACGTGGCGCGCTGGACCTCGCTGCACGTGCGCCGGCTCACCAAGGCCATCGCCGAAGCTATCGCCAAGCCGGGTTTCTCCTTCGTCGAGATCATCTCCCCGTGCCCGACCGTCTACCTGCGCCGTAACAAGCTCGGCGACGGGCTGGCGATGATGAACTACTTCAAGGAAAAGAGCGTCATCAGCCACGGCGCCGATCCCGCCGACGTCGGCATCACCTTCGGATCCGACATCAAGGTGGGCAAGTTCGTCGACATCGATCGGCAACCGCATCACACCATGATGAAGGAACAGCTCGCCGGCGTGCTTCCCCCGGAGACCGAGACCACCGAGGTCCCCGCGGACCAAGTGATTCAGCAGGTGTAAGGAGGCTCCCATGGAACAGCTCGAGATACGCGTTTCTGGATTCGGCGGCCAGGGGATCATCCTTTCTGGCTTCATCATCGGTAAGGCCGCGTCGATCTTCGACGGCAAGGAAGCGACGATGGCGCAGGCGTACGGGCCCGAGGCGCGCGGCAGCGCCTGCAGCTCGCAGGTGATCATCTCCGACAAGGCGATCCACTTCCCCTACGTTACCGAGTCCGCGATTCTGATCGCCATGTCGCAGGAGGCACACGACAAGTTCGTGGACGAGGTCAAACCCGGCGGCATGGTGTTGATCGACGAGACGCTGGTGAAGACCGGCACCTTCCCCGAGGGCACGCTGGTCTACACGATCCCGGCCACCAAGATGGCCGAGGATTTGGGGCGCAAGATCGTCGCCAACATCGTCATGCTGGGCTTCTTCGCCGCCTGCGCCGGCGTCGTCGGCCGCGAGGCGATGCGCCAAGCTGTCGCCGATTCGGTGCCATCAGCGGCCGTCGAGCTGAACATGACGGCATTCGACCAGGGGTACGAGTACGGCCTCGAGCAGGTGAAACCGCAATGAGCGCCACGCTACCCCGACAAACTTTGTCCGAGACACACGCACTCTGGTGCCTGGAGTGCGGTAAGTGCACCGCGAACTGCCCGATCTCGCGCAACAACGGCGGCTATTCGCCGCGCCGCATCATGGGCATGGCGCTCACCGGCGACAACGGCGCGCTGGAGTCGGACGTTTCGCAATGGTCGTGCCTGGCCTGCGGCATGTGC
>CBDUAS010000262.1:0-6056 GCA_965365185.1 uncultured bacterium
GGCATACTCGGCGGCCTGCCGGCGGACGACCGCGGCTCGGCCTTCTCGCCGGCCGACACCGGAGCGACCCGCGCCCGCGTCGCCGGCGAGCGGCGGCGCTTCGCCGGGTTCTCTCTCTTTACATACTTGTACGAGCTTTCGATCTACTTCTCCGACAAGGCGTTCGCAACGCCGGCCCTGGCGCTCCTTCTGGGACGCGACGACGCGGCGATCTTCTCGTACGGGTTCGCCCTGGCTTTCATGACCGTGGGATTGATGATTGCCAGCTTTCGCGGGCTGTATCGGCCCATGTTCGCCCACCTGCGGGCGCGCCGGGATACCCGGCAGCTCCGCCGCGCGTTCGCCGGGATTTCGAAGGCCCAGCTCGTGTTTCTGCTCCCCGCCGCCGTCGGGCTGATCGTCATGGCGGGCGACTACGTCCCCTTGCTGTACGGCACCGAGTTCCTACCGGCGGTTCCGGTGGCGCAGACCTTCGTTGCCCTCCTGTATACGCAGACGGCCTTCAACCTGGCGATCATCTGGCTGTCGATCGATGAGCGTTACCGACCGGTTCTGTGGATTCAATCGATCCAGATCGTCGCCGTTCCGTTCTTCCTGCTCGTCGCTGCCGGATCGGGGCTCGTCGCCGGAGCGCTGGTGTTCGGCGGCGCCCGCCTCATCGTCAACGTGGCTGCATACCTGCTGTGTCGTCGCGACTACGGGTTCCGGTTCCCCTGGCGCTTCGCCGGCAAAGTGGGCGTCGTGGCCGCAATCATGGGGCTGGTCCTGGCAGCGATCCGGTCGGTCGTCGACCGCTCGGTCGTCGAGGCCGTAGGACTGACGATCCTGGGTGCGGTCGTATACGCTGCCGGCCTGCGGGTCGCCCGTGTGCTCGGCCCCGAGGAGATCGACTTGCTCGAACGCGCCGACGTTCCCGGTACACGCGCGGCCCTGGCCTGGCTGGCACCGGAAAGGTAGATCGACGTGCGCCTTTGCATGTTCATGCCGTCGCTCGGTCCCGACGCTCTCGGTTGGCGGGTGCACCGGGACTTCGCGGAGGCCGTCGAGCGCCTCGGGCACGAATTCCGTCTGCTGACGACACCGGCGCCGGGACCGGAGGGGAGCAACGGAGCGCGGAACCGCGAGGGTGGGGGAAGCAAGAGCGTGCGGAACGGCAAGCCCGAGGGGCGCGACCGCGCGCGGAACGGCGAGGGTGAGGGAAGCAAGAGCGTGCGCAGCGGCGAGCCCGGCGGGCGTGCCCGGGTACGAAACGGGGGAGGTCCGGCGGCAGCCGGGACGGTCACCGTGCTCGCCGAGAACACCGGCAGCCGCCGCTGGGCGGATTTGGCGCGCCCGCTTCTGCGCACCCGTCAACTGCTGCCCGCGGCGGGCGCGCTGACGCGCTACCTGCGGGACCACGGCGACGAAATCGATCTGCTGCACCTGGAAGTCGCATACCCGCACGCGGCGGCGGCGATGCTGGCGGTCTCCCGGAGCGGCTGGCGCGGCCCCTACGCGGTCACCCCGATGGGCGAGGATGTCCTCGTCGTCGCGGACCGCTCGTACGGCATGCGCCGCTACTTCGCCCCGGCCGCGCTGGTGCGACGGACACTGCGCCGCGCCGCCGGTCTGCGCTGCATCTCGCCGATGTTCGAGCGATACATTGCCGAGCTTTCGCCCGACAACCCACGGCGGGTCATCGCGCTGAACATCTCCGCGGAGGCAGCCGCGGCGGCGCAGGCATCGGTGCAGGAAAACCAGGCGTTGCGGGAGTCGGCAAGAGCGCGGGTCGACGACGAATTCGGCACCGCCGGTCGCCCGCTCGTGCTCTCGTTCGGCCGCCTGCATCCGTTCAAGGGCATCGACCTCCTGGTGGACGCCGCCGCATCCATCGATGACGCTACCGTGCTGGTGATCGGTCCCTCACTCGTCGTGCGCCCGTTCGGCGATGTCGCGTCGGTGCTGAAGTCCCGCGCGCAGGAGCGCGGCGTGGCAGACAAGGTGATCGTCGCCGGCGCCGTGCATCCGGCGCGCGCGCTCGAGGTCCTGGCCGCAGCCGACGTCGTGGTGGTCCCGTCCCCGCTCGAGTCCCTCAACAAGGTCTGCATGGAGGCGGCCGCCGTCGGCACTCCCTTCGTGGTGACGCAGACGACCGGAATCTCCGCGTGGGTGCCCGAAGAGGGCGTGGGTATCGTGGTACCGCCCCGCAACACCGCGTCGATTGCCTGGGCGATCGAGGAGATCATCGGCGGGCATTTCGCCCACAACGTGGAGGAATCGATGCGGTTCGCCCGGCAGTTTTCACCGGATCGTATCGCCGCCAGCGGGAAGATCCGATCGATCACGCGATCGCCGATCTTCACCGCTCCGTCACTCGTGACGTCGATTTGCAGGTCCTGCCGGTTGCCCTCGTTGATCACCCGCTTGACCATGACCGCGGCCAGGTCATCCGTGAGCAAACGATCCTCGGGAGACGCGATGGCGATGGCGATGGGCGAAAACGCGACCCCCACCTCGAACGTCGCCGGACTCCCCTCGCCGGACTCCTGCTCCACCTGGAAAATGAACTTCTGCCCCAGGAACAGCGACTGCTGGCGCAACGCCTGGATCGTACTGATGCGGAACGTCGAACCGTCGGGAGTGGTGTGCGTCGTGGGAGCGCTCATACTTTCCTCGATCGAAACTTCAACGGGGGCTGATGGACGGCTGCAATTGTAACAGCCGGACTCGCTTTGACCGCTCCCTTCCCGCGGGTCAATCGAGCGCGACGCCACGTTCGCGCAGCAGCGCGATCAGCCCTTCCTCGTCAAGGATCGGAACGCCGGCCTCCTCGGCCTTCTTCGCCTTCGATCCCGGTTTGTCCCCGACAACGACGAACGCGGTCTGGCCGCTGACAGAGGACGTGACCCGCGCTCCCGCCCCCTCCAGCAACGCCCCGATCTCCTCGCGGCTCCAGCGTTCCAGCCCCCCGGTAATGACGAATCGCTCGCCGTCGAAGGCGCTGCCGCGCTCCTCGACGCGCGGCGTTACGCCGGCCTGCAGGAGCCGTTCGACGACGCCGCGGTTGTGCGGCTCGGCAAAGAACTGCACCCCGCTCTCGGCGCTCCCGGGGCCGATCTCGTGTACCGCGATCAGCCGATCGGCGTCGGCCTGCATGAGCGCGCCGACGTTGCCGAACTCCTGTGCCAACACCTCGGCGACGTGCTCGCCGACATGACGAATGCCGAGCCCGTAGATGAAGCGCCCCAGCGAGATGTCCTTACGGGCCTCGATTGCGTCCACGAGGTTTCGTGCCTTCTTCTCGCCGAACCGCTCGAGCGGCAGCAGATCCTCGACCGTGAGGGCGTAGATATCGACGATGGAGTCCCGGATCAGGCCTTCGTTCAGAAGCTGGCGCACGGTCTTTTCTCCGAGCCCTTCGATATCGAGCGCCTGTCGGGACGCGTAGTGTTGCACCGCGCCGACGAGCTGGGCGCGGCAGGAGACCCCGCCGGTGCAAACGAAGCGCGCACCGTCGCGGACCACGTGCGCGTCGCAGACGGGGCAGCGCTCCGGCATCCGGAAGGGATCCGGCCGCTCCGCGTCGGGGCGATCGTCGACCCGCTCCACCACGTACGGAATGACATCGCCGGCGCGCGCCACCCGCACTTTGTCGCCCGGGCGAATGTCCTTCTCGATCACCTGGTCGTAGTTGTGCAGGGAAGCGCGGGAGATGGTCACGCCGCCCACTTCGACGGGAGCGAGCTGCGCTACCGGCGTGAGGATTCCGGTGCGTCCCACCTGCAAGACAATGTCCTCGATGGTGGTGATCTCCAGGCGCGCCGCGAACTTGTACGCCAGTGCCCACCGAGGACTGCGCGAACGAACCCCGAGGGTCTGCTGATACTCCAGCCGATCGACCTTGATCACCACGCCGTCGATCTCGTACGGCAGATCGTCGCGCTCTTCCTCGAGCTGGTGATGGTAGGCGATCGCCGCGTCGATGTCGGGGCACGGGCGGGTGCGCGTATCCACCTTGAAGCCCCACGTTCGCAGCAGCTCGAGCTCCTGGAGATGAGACTCGGGCGCCGCCGCTCCGCCCCATTCGACGGCGAGAATGTCGTAGAAGAACGCGTCGAGCGGCCGTTGCGCCGTGATCGACGAGTCGAGCTGGCGAATGGCCCCGGCGGCCAGGTTGCGCGGATTCGCGAATGGCTCTTCGCCGCGTTCCAGCCGCTCGCGATTGAGCCGGTGAAAGCCCGCGAGCGGCACATACACCTCGCCACGAACCGCCAGCATCGCGGGCGCCGGCCCGTCAAGGCGCAACGGAATGCTGGCGATGGTCCGTAGGTTGTCCGTGATCTGCTCGCCGCGCATCCCGTCGCCGCGCGTTGCACCCGTCTCCAGCACCCCGTCCCGGTAGACCACTTCGACCGAGAGCCCATCGAACTTGAGCTCGCCGACGTACGCGACGGCGTCGATCGCCAGTCCCCTGCGCACGCGCTCGTCGAACTCGCGCACGGCCGTCTCGTCGGCGGCCGAATCCAGCGACTGCATGGGAGCCTGATGCTCGACCTCGGGAAGCTCCGACCTGACCGCGCCGCCCACCCGCTGCGTCGGGGAGTCCGGCCGGCGCAGCTCGGGGTGCGCCTCCTCGATCGCCTGCAGCCGGCGGAACAGCAGGTCGTAGGTACCGTCGGCGATGTTCGGAGCATCGAGGACGTAGTAGAGATGGTCGTGATAGCGAATCGCCTCGGCGAGCTGGAGCGCCTCGCCGGCCAGCTCGTCGGGATCGCTCGCCGCGATCGGCGCGAACGCCACGTCGCCCGGATCGACGAACGGATTGTCGGCTGGTGGCTTCATGGTGGCGGCATCCGGTCTCGCGGGTGTGCGACGCGCCCCATCATACGGCGTCGCGCTCCGACGCGCTCACGCGCGGTATGCTGCGGCAACCAAGGAAGGCGAGAGCGTGCACGACCTCGATTACCCCGTCACCGACATCCACGTCCACATTCAGCCCTGGGAGCAGCTTCATCCCGGCGCCCGGCAGGTGATGGCGCGCGGCCGGCCCGACTACGACGATCTGGCGGCGATGATGCACGAGCCCACGGCGGTGCTCGAGCGCATGGATGCCGCCGGCATCGACCGCATCGGCATGATCAACTACGTGGCGCCGCGTCTCATGGGATTCACCGCCCGGGTCAACGACTGGGTCGCCGGTATCGCGCGGGCGGATCGACGCCGCCTGCTTCCGTTCGGCGGCCTGGATCCGCGCGATCCGGCCGTGATCGAAGATCCACGCGGAGCGGTCGACCGACTCGTCGATCTCGGTATTCGCGGCTTCAAGATCCACCCTCCGCACCAGGAGCTGCGGGTCAATGCCTACCGGGCGGGCGCCGCAGAGGAGCACCTGCCGGCCCTCGAGGGCGTCTACGGTCGCTTACAGGAAGTGGGCATGCCGCTGATGATCCACACCGGAACCTCGGTGTTCCCCGGGGCCCGCTCGCGCTACGGCGATCCGATGGATTGCGACGACGTCGGCGTCGATTTTCCCGAGTTGACGATGATCTTGGCCCACTGCGGACGCCCCATGTGGGCTCCGAGCGCCGTCTTCATCATCCGGCGCTTTCCGCGGGCCTTCATCGACCTGTCGAGCATCCCACCGAAACGGCTGCTGCACTACATCCCGACGCTCGAGCGGCTGGCGGACAAGTGTCTGTGGGGAACCGACTGGCCCGGGCCCGGAGCCCCGACGATGGACCACAACCTGCACCAGTTCCTCGATCTCGGCCTGCCGTCGGACGCACAAAAGGCAATCCTGCACGACAACGCGGCGCGCCTGTTCCCCGATCGATAGGCCTGTCGGTCGCCTGCGAGAACCGCAGGGTGAGGGCTCGGTGGTGGGCCGGCGCGGGAAGGCGTGCAGGGTGCGCGTGAGGCACATGCCTCGGATGGCGGTGGGGTTGCAAGTCGGGCGCGGGAAGGCACGCAGGGTGCCCGTAGGCTGCCTTGCGCGTGCGGATTCTCGGGCCGCGGATTGGCGCCCTCGGGGAGCCGAGCCGCTTTGCGAAACCGTCGAGGCGCTCGGGCTACGGGCC
>CBDUAS010000263.1:0-6040 GCA_965365185.1 uncultured bacterium
GAGCAATACCCTCCCGAAGAGACCGTACTGGTCGAGTTGGCTCGCCACGTCGTCAGCTCCTCGCACGAGCCCAAGCTGGAGGTGGTGGCGAACGACAGGCTGATCGACACCGTCGACTTCCACTTCTCGCTGGCGATCACCATCGAGGGAGCGGTGCTGAAGATCCGCGACGGCAAGATCTGGGAGGTCGCGTTGGGAAGCTGCACCGCCAGCGGCGAGCTGAGCTGCGAGGGACACTCGCTGGCCCGCCGCGAATCCGAGCCCTTCGATCTTCCCGGCACCTGGGTGCTGTCCGAGCCGATGCCGATCTTGCCCTAGTGGACCTCAGGGTGCACGTCGGGCTCGCTAGGGTCGGCCGTGGCAGGTTCGACCCGGCACCCTCAGATCCGAGGGTTGCGGGGAACGGTTGTGGCTAGCTCACGACTTCGACGGCGCTGCCGTCCGCGACGGAATCGCTGGGATGCACGATCACGGTCTCTCCCTCTTCGAGGCCGGACGCTATCTCGGTGCGTAGACCGGCGCGACGACCCACCTCGACATCGCGCAAGCGGGCGGTGCCACCATCGACGATGAACACCGCCCAGCCCTCGTCGCTGCGAAACAGCGCGCTGGTGGGAACGTTGACGACGTCGTCGCCTCGGCCGACGATGAAGACGGCCTCGACGCGGAATTGATCGCCGAGTCGTCGCCATTGCTCGCTAGGGGACGTGAAGTCGACGAGCACGCGCACACGCTGCTCCTCGACCCCGAGCGCGGAGATCTTGGTGAATCCCACAGGCTCGACGATACGTACGGCCCCCTCGAGATCACCGTCGCCGCCCCAGCGTTCGAAGCGTACCGGCGTGCCCTCTTCGATCTTCACCGCATCTGCCGAGAGCACCTCGACCTCGACCTCCAGCAATGCGGGGTCGCCGACCTCGATGAGCGGCGTTCCGGCGGAGACAACGCCCTCGCTCTCCCGCACCAGGCCGAGCACGCGGCCGGTGACCGGGGAGTATACGGGGACGGTTTCGTAGGCGCCGTCGCTGCCCGTGTAGCGCAAAGCCGTGCGCGCGGCCTCCACCTCGAACTCGGCCACATCGACGGCGCGCCGGGCGGACTCGAGACCTGCCGCCGTGCGCACGGCCGCCGCTTCGGCGAGGTCGAGAGCTGTCTGCGACATCGCTCCACGATCGAACAGCCGGCGCACCCTGTCGAGGTCGGCAGCGGCGTAGTCGGCATCCGCCTCGGCGGCATCGACCTCTTGTCGCGCGGCCAACAGCGCAGCCTCGGCTGCGGAGACACGGGCCTCCGCCTCGGCGCGGCTCCGGGGATCGAGGACCTGCGAACGGAGCGGCTCGAGGTAGAGCAAGACTTCGCCCTCCTGCACCGCATCACCGACGTCGAGCTCGATGCGCCGGGCGTAAGCCGCGATCGGTGACGAGACAACATAACGCTCCACGACCCGTGTCTTGCCCTCCTCGCGCACCGTGACCTCGAAAACACCGCGCTCGACCGTCGCGGTGTCCACCAGGACGGCGCTGGGCATGAATCCCATGGCGATGGCGACGACCACGAGGCCGGCACCGACGACCCATCCGAGCTTCCTGATCCAGCTCACGTCATTCCCTCGTCTTGAGCACGGCGACCAGATCGAGGCGATCGACCCGGCGTCGAACGATGAGTCCCGATACCACCGAGGCGATCAACACCACGCCGGCGGCGTAGCTGTAGGTGCTGCCTTCGATGATCACCGGTATGCGGAACAGATCCGTCTGGAACGTCTGCACCATGTAGGCACAGAGCGCCCGGCCGATGATGAAGCCCACCGGGATCGCCATCAGCGTCAACAGCGCGATCTCTCCCAGGAGAATGTACGACACCTCGGCGCGGCGGAAACCGAGCACGCGCAGGCTCGCCAGCTCCCGGCTGCGCTCCGCCAAAGCAATGCGGGCACTGTTGTAGACCACACCGACGGCGATCGAGCCGGCCAGGAACGTGTTGATGAGGGCCCAGGTCAGGAGCTGATTGCCGGCGGTCTCGTAGAAGGCTTCGATGGACTTGTCCTTGTCGGCCGTGCCGGCGACGCGCGGCATGCCCTCGAGGGTCTCGTAGATCTCGTCGCGGTACGGGTCGTCGATCGCCAGGTAGACGCCCGAGATGGCATTGCCCTCGCGCATCAACCGATTCAGCGCGGTTCGCTCCATGTAGGCGGACACACCGATGTACTCGCTCACCAGTGCCGTCAGCGTGATCTGGCGCAGCGGGCGAGCGCCCTCGCGCACCTCGACCGTCACCGGGTCGCCCGAGCGCAGCTCGAGGATATTCGCCAGGTACCGGGTCAAGACCAGGCCTTCGTTGGGCACGGGAACGGGCGTCAGGCTGGTGTCGATGAGGCGGACCAGGTCGCTGCGGGGCTCGAGCCCCTGGATGGCGGTGCGGAAGTTGCGATGACCGTTGCGAATGTCGACGGGCACCGAGCGAAACGGCTCCCCGTACTGCACTCCCGGCAGGCTGAGCAGCTCGAAGTAGGCGCCATAGGACGTCGGCTCGACAAAGAAGACGGCGAGGTCCTCCCGCTGCGCGAAGCCGAACTGAACGTCGATCATTACGTTGACCGCATCGGAGAAAAACAGACCGGTCATCAGGATCGCCACGGAAAAGGCGATGCCGAGGATCGTCATCAGCGATTTCATCGGCTGGCGCTCGATGTGACGCAGGATCATCCGCGTTGGCTGCGCCATCAGGCGCTTGAGGCCAAGGCGTTCGATGATGGTCTCACGATAGGCCGCCGGCGCCTCCGGCCGCATCGCCTCGGCGGGCGGCTGGCGCACCGCCTGGAAGACCGCGTGTGCCGCCCCGGCGAGCGCGGCGCCCATGCTGATCGCGGCGGCGCTGGCGATGACCCAGCTCGAGAGCACGAAGCGCAGGTACGGCAGCTTATAGATCTCCATGTACATCTCGCCCATCACCCCGCCGAGCCAGATACCGATTGCCAATCCGAGGACCACGCCGATGATGACGATCAGGCCGATCATCTTGCCGTAATGCACCATGATGCCCAGGTTCCCGTACCCGAACGCTTTGAGCACCGCGACCTGCTCGCGCTGCGTGCGCACCAGGCGGGAGATGACGACGTTGAGCAGAAACGACGCCACGCCCAGGAAGATCACCGGAAATACCGTCGCCAGCCGGCGGAGCTGGAACTCCTCCGACAGGAAGCGGTGCGATATCTGGTTGTCCCGGCCGATGGCGCCGAGCCCGCCATAGCGGTCGAGGATCGCGTCGACGCGCTCGATGACCTCTTCCTCACGAACCCCGGGGGAGAGCGTCAGCGTGAGGTCGTTGAAGGCACCGTCCATGTCGTAGGCGTTGGCAAGCGGCTCGCGATTCATCCACAGGACGCCGTAGCGCTCGAAGTCGGGGAAGGTCGAGCCGGGAGCGATCATGTAGATATGCTCGGGCGACAGAGCCACGCCGACGATGGTGAGCTGTTGTCGGCGGCCGTTGATAGTGGCAGCGATCTTGTCGCCGGGCTCGAAACCGTGCGCCTCGACGAAGCCCTCGGAGGCGAGCACCTCGTCTGCCCGCAGCGGATCGATCATGCGCCCGTCGCGCAGCAGCATGCCGTTCAGCAGCGGGCCGCCGCGTTCGTCGACGGAGATCAAAAGGCCGGTCACCGGGTCGGGGAAGTCGGGAACGTCGAGAACGACGTTGGCGACGACGCGTGTGTCGACGAGCTCGACACCCGGAATCTCGGCGACCCGCTCCTTGATGCTCTCCGGCGCCCGCTTGAGGCTGGCGAAAACATCGGCGAACCGGTACTCCTCGTAGAAGGCCGTGCGCGTCGTCTGCAGCGACCCCAGCGTCGCAAGCGACATGACGAAGGTTCCCACGCCACTGCCGATGACCATGGCGATCGCCAGGGCCTGGCCCTTCATCTGCCAGAGCTCGCGGAACAGCTTCGCGTCGAGGCTCTTCACCGGCTCACCAATGCATGTCCCTTGGGGAGACCTTGGTCTCGTTGATATCCACGTGTGAGATCACGCCATCGGATAGATGCAACACGCGGTCGGCCATTCCCGCCACCACGGCGTTGTGCGTGATGACCACAGTTGTGGTGCCGATCTCACGGTTGATGTGCTCGAGAGCTTCCAGGACGACGACGCCGGTTGCCGAGTCGAGCGCTCCGGTTGGCTCGTCGCACAGCAGCACCTGCGGCCTCTTGGCAATCGCGCGGGCGATGGCGACACGTTGCTGCTCGCCGCCGGACATCTGTGCCGGGAAGTGATCGAGACGTTTGTCGAGGCCGACCAACGCCAGCGCCTCGGCCGGATCCATCGGGTCGTTGGAGATCTCGGTGACGACCGCGACGTTTTCGCGCGCCGTGAGGCTGGGAATCAGGTTGTAAAACTGGAAGATGAACCCGACGTGGTTGCGACGATAGCGGGTCAGAGCGCGATCGTCGGCGGCCGTCAGCTCGACGTCACCGTAAAAGACCTCGCCGTCGGTGGCCGTATCCAGGCCGCCGAGAATGTTCACCAGCGTCGACTTGCCGCTGCCCGACGGTCCCAGCAACACCATCAGCTCCGAACGGTGTAGCTCGAGGTCGACTCCCCGTAGCGCGTGCACCTGCACGGCGCCCATGTCGTAGATCTTGGTGATGCCGCGAGCACGGAAGACGAGGGTCTCCGCCGTCCTGTCGACACTCTGTGTCGCTTCCATTTGCGCGATCTCCCGGGCGGGTGCAGAGCAACTCCCATGGGGTACCGCTGCGAGCACCACCCTGCAACGGACGCGCGGCCTGTTCAAAGGGTACCGTCTGCGGCGCCCTGTGGAAATCTGACGGCGCTCCGGGTAGATTCGCCCTCCATGAAAGTCGGACAGACGTTGGGCCATTACCATGTGATCCGCACACTCGGCCGCGGCGGTATGGGTGCCGTGTACGAAGCCAGCGACACGCGCCTGAACCGCCAGGTGGCGCTCAAGGTGTTGCCGGCGAAGATGGCGGCGAACGCCGAGTGGTTCAAGCGGTTCGAGCGCGAGGCGCAGGCGGTCGCCGCGCTCAACCATCCCAACATCGTCACCATCCACAGCGTCGAAGAAGCCGATGACGTTCACTTCATCATTCTGGAGCTGGTGGGCGGCAAGACCCTCGACGAGGTCATACCCGAAGGTGGCTTGAGCATCGAGAAGTTCTTCGAGATCGCGGTTCCGTTGGCAGACGCCATCGCCGCGGCCCACAAGCGCGGCATCGCCCACCGCGACCTCAAGCCCGGCAACGTCATGGTCGACGATGAGGGCCGGGTCAAGGTTCTCGACTTCGGCATCGCCAAGCTCATCGAGGAAGACATTCCCGACGACGAGGCAGCGACCCAACTCGGCTCCGAGGCCCTCACCGAGGAAGGCAAGATCGTCGGCACGGTCGCCTACATGTCACCCGAGCAGGCCGAGGGAAAGGCGGCCGACGCACGCTCCGACATCTTCTCCCTCGGCA
Organism: uncultured bacterium; assembly: GCA_965365185.1. Classification (GTDB taxonomy): domain Bacteria; phylum Acidobacteriota; class UBA890; order UBA890; family UBA890; genus CBDCGW01. Next base: position 5,477 of record CBDUAS010000263.1, read on the forward strand.
TCCTGTTGTACGAGATGGCCACCGGCGACCGGCCGTTCGTCGGTGACACCAAGCTGTCGATCTTGGCAGCTATCGTCAAGGACGACCCGCGGCCGATCTACGAACGCAACATGGAAATGCCGCGTCACCTGGCGCGCATCGTCAAGAAGGCGCTCGAGAAGGACGTCCGTCGCCGCTACCAGTCGGTGGTCGAGTTGCGCAACGATCTGATCGAGCTCAAGGAGGAGATCGACGCGGGTGAACCGCTGCTGACCGGCGGGGCGTTGACAGACCCGGGAACGATGGACGCCTATCGGGCGCCAAAAGCGGAGCCCAGCTCGGGGAAAGGAATGTGGCTCGGCGTCGCCGGGCTCGTCGTCGCGGCGCTGGCGCTCGGCTGGGCGTTCCTCGGCCCCGGCGGGGACGCGGACTCGGGAACCGCGGCTCCGGAGGTGACGCTCACCCAGCTCACGACGTCTTCGGCGCTCGATTTCGGCGGCACGCTCTCGGACGACGGCGACTGGTTCGCGTTTACCCGCCAGACGGATGCGGGGCACTCGATCCACCTGCAGGCGGTGGGAAGCC
>CBDUAS010000264.1:0-6034 GCA_965365185.1 uncultured bacterium
CCAGCCGTAACCACGGCGCCGGTCGGCGGCGCCACCGCTTCGACGGCGACGAGATCGGCGGCGAACGGCTCTTCGACAAAGTCCACGCGCACGTTCATCAACAGGGGCAGAGTGTGTGCGGTGACGTCGTACGGCGGGTCCAGCGGCCCCCCCTCGTAGAGATAGATCTGCGGGTATTCCTGACGCTCCAGCACGGTCTTGGCGAAACGCCCGGCGGGCTGTGCGAAGCGCACGACATGGCTTCCCGCGGGATACGTGCGGCCGCCCGCCGTGAAGTCCGCTACGGCCTTCTCGATCTGCACGTCGGCGATTTCCAGAACCTCCAGAAGCCTGGTGGCCGTCGGCGGGTCCACCTGTTCGGCGGGAAACACGAAGGCGTACGGCGAGCCGTCAGGCGGCTCGACGGAGCGCCGCTGCGCCGCATACATACCCCGCCGGAGCTGTTCGCCGAGATCGGCTGCGGCGAGCATCGCGGCAATCGAAGACTGGTAGTGGTAGTCGACGACCTGCTTGAACGTCCATGCGCCGCCGGGCCACGGCATGGGGAAGCTCCAGCGCGTGCGCCGGTAGTCCTCTCCGATGCGCTCGAAAGGGATCTCGACATCGTCGGCATAGCGCGCGCTCGCCACTTCGGTGAGGATCCGCACGCCGCCGTGATAGTGGTAGTAGGAACGCGCCGGGGTCCATGCGTCATAGCGTTCCTTCCACTCAACGCCGCTGTAGCCCTTGGACGTCAGGTACTGGCCCATGAACGTGCCGACCAGGTTGTTCGACGCGATCAGCGCCGGGTCGACACCCGGTTCCCAGGGATCCTCGAACGGTGGCACGAAGATGCGGCTGCCGTTGGAGCCCATCTGGTGCTGGTCGAGGGTGAACTGCGGGTGAAACTCGTTCTGCATGCGGATGGCGTGCCGGGTCTCCACCTGGGTGAACATGTACCAGTCGCGGTTGTTGTCGTGCCCGGTGTACTTCTGGTAGAGAAACGGTGGCGCGCTGTTCTGGTACGCCGTCCCCCGGTGCTCCGCCAGCCAGTCGGTCACCATCTCCTGCCCATCGGGGTTGTGCACCGGGACGTGCACGAGAACGACGTTTTCCAGGATTCGTTGCACCTCGTGATCGTTTGCCGCGGCGAGTCGATGAGCCAGGAGGATGGCGCCCTGCGACGCCCCGACCTCGGTGGAGTGGATCTGATGGTTGGCGATGACGAACGTCTTGCCCTCGCGAATGATGCGCTGGGCTTCTTCGTCCGAAACTCCGCGTGGGTCATAGAGCTTGCGGTTCATCTCCATGAGCTCTTCGAGCCGCGCGTGGTTGTCGGGCGAGGTCACGACCGCGTAGTAGACGGGTCGCCCCTCGGTACTCTCGCCGATCACCTCGACGCGCACCCGGTCGCTGGTGCTCTCCAGCTCGCGGTAGTACTCCAAGATCTGCTGATGTTTGACCAAAACGCCGGGTGCGCCGATCTCGACGCCGAAGTACTCGGCCGGCGTGGGAATCGCTTGCGGCAGCGAAGCGGCGGCAGAGCTGCCCCCCAGGGCAACGACCGCGATCGTAGCGACGAGGAACAGCGCCTTTTGTGGGCTCATCGGCAAGCTCCTTTTTCGAATTCTTCTACAACCCTTACCGGGTCCATGTAACACTGATCGCCGCAACCCCGCCAGCGTCTCGCGGCTTCGCATGGGGCCGAAAACCGCGCCGCTGAGCCGGCGCCCATGCTCGCAGCCTCGGAGGCTCGACGACGTTTGCGGCTACACCCGCGGCGAAACGGGAGACAACATGAACGACATTTTCTACACAGCCGTCGCCAGGATCACGAAGGTCGACGGACTCAGGCGTCGTGCCGAGATAGAGGTCGGACCGCCCCTCGACTTCGGTGTCCACGGGCCCGTAAAGGAACACTATCGCCTCCAAGACGCGCCGGACCTACCGTTGCCGGTCGACTACATCGTCGCGGCCACCGGCGGGTGAATGCTCGGCACCCTCAACGGCGCACTGGAGGTGCGTCAGGTGTCGTTGCACAGCGAAGCAATCTCCGCCGAGGTGGAGGGTGTGAACGAGCTCGTCGACAAGATCCCTACGCTCACCCAGATCCGCATTCGCTACCGGCTGCGCATACCGCCCGGCTCGCGGGAAGCCGTCGAGCGGGCGCTGGCGACGCATCAGGCGAAGTGCCCGACGGCGCGAAGCCTGGCGGGCTCCGTAGAGATCCAATGGGAAGCGGACATCGACGAGGACGATCGGAGTTGAACACACCCCCTTCCGCGGCGGTAAACTCAGGCAATGGCCGGTCTCACTGACCCTTCCAAGGACGGCGAGCGGAGGCCGAGCCGCTCGACCGTGCGGATGCACCTGCGGCTCCGCCCGGCCACCTCCTCCTCGACGATCCGTCCGGGCTGCGCGACTTCGTCGAGCAGATGGACGAGGCCGTCTACCTCGCGGACGCGAACGGTGCTCTGCTCGACGGCAACCCGGCCCTGTTGCGCATCTTCGGGGCCGAATCGCTGGAGGAGCTTCGCGGTCGCCGGCTGGCGGATTTCATCGTCGATCCCGCCGTAAGGCGGGAGTTCGACCGGCGTATCGCCGCCGGCAAGACAGGTTCCGGTTTCGAGCTGCTCATCCGCGCGCTTGACGGCAAGCGACGCTGGGTACGCGACGTGTCTCACGGCGAGCGCAACGACACCGGCGAGACCATTGCCTACCGCGGCATGCTGGTCGACGTTACCGACCACAAGCTGACCGCGCGTGCCCTGCGCGACAGCGAGGAGAAGTACCGGGCAATCTTCGAGAACGTGCAAGACGTTTACTACCGGACCGACATGCACGGCATCATCGTCGAGGTAAGCCCGGCGGTGAAGCGGCATCTCGGTTACGAGCGTGAAGACCTCGTAGGCCGCAATGCCGACGACCTCTATCCGGACCCCGCCGATCGCGAGCTACTGCGTAACAGGGTGCTGTCCGACGGCGAGGTGACGGGCGTCGAGGTGAAGCTGGAGCGCAAGGACGGGAATCCGATCTGGTTCTCGGTCAACGCCCGGCTGTTGACCGACGAAAACGGCCAGCCGGTCGGCTTCGAGGGCTTGTTGCGCGACATCACCGACCGCAAGGACCTCGAGCGGCGTCTCGAGGAGCTCAGCGTTCGTGATCCGCTTACCGGCTGTTACAACCGTCGTTACCTGGAGGGGCTGCGTAGCCGCCTCGAGCGTCCTACGGCAAGGTGGGGCTGTCTGCTGCTCGACCTCGACGATTTCAAGTCGGTCAACGACACCTACGGCCACGAGGAAGGCGATCGCGTCCTCCAGGGTGTATCGCACTTCATTCGCCGCCACGGTCGCGCCGAGGACGTTGTGATTCGGCTGGGAGGCGACGAGTTCGCCATCTTCGTTGCTGCGGCTTCGAACGAGGAGCTGAAGACGATCGCCGACCGTTTGCGCGAGGTCGCGCCGTTCGAATCTCCCGCTCCGTTCAGTCTCGGCGTCGCCTTTCGCGAGCTCGGCGAGCGCATCGAGGAGGTCGTGGCACGGGCCGATCGCGACATGTACTCGGAGAAGGGCCGGCACCTGAGGCCCGCCGAACAGAGCTGAGGCGTCTGCGCCGCCAGGTGAGGAACGCGCGTGGTGCTGCTCCGATGCGCCGCCGACCGGTCTCCGAAGAGCCAGGCGAAGACCACCGCTGAAAGTCGCTCCACCGCCCCCTATACTTTCGACCTCTCCCTCTTCCTGCGCGCCCTTCGAGGCTCGATGTCAGCGGACGGTACAGGCCCTTGAACGACGTAGACGACGCGACCGACGTGAACGACGCGACCGACGTGAACGGCGCGACCGACGTGAACGGCGCGACGGACGCGGACGGCGCGACGGACGCGGACGACGTGGACGGCAGGAGCGAAAGCGGGCGGATCAGACTCGGCCAGGTGGTGCTCACGCTGGTCGCGGTAACGCTGATGATCGTCGCCTTCGCCGTCTTTCGGGCGCCGGAGAACGTCGCCGAGGTCGAGCGACCCGGCAACGGCCGCGCACGGGTGGTGGTCTCGGAGGTCGGCATGCAGCCGTTCGAGCTTTCTGTTGCCGCCGTCGGTCGGGTCTCTCCCTGGCGGGAGGTCTCCCTGGCCGCCGAGGTGACCGGCCGCATCGAGGAAGTGCACGTAGACATCGGCGATCGCGTCGCGGCCGGCGACCCACTGGTCAGCATCGAAAGGCGCGATTACGAGACATCTCTGCGCGAGGCCGAAGCCGGCCTTCTGCGCGCTCAGGCCCGACTCGAAGAAAGCCTGGCATCGCTGAACCGCATGGCTTCCCTGCGCGAGCGCGGCGCCATTTCGGATCGCGAGTACGAGGCCGCCGTCGCCACGGAACGCGCCGCCGAAGCAGACCTGCGCACCGCCGAGGCCGGCTTGGAGCGAGCCCGCGACAATCTCGAGGACACCCGCGTGACCGCACCCTTTTCAGGCACCATCGTCGAGCGCCACGTCGATCCAGGAGCCCTGATCGCCGGCGACCGGGCATTGGTCGTGCTCGCCGACCTCGAAACCGTCGCCGTCGAGGTGGGGCTCACCGAGCGCGAGATCTTCCTGGCGCGCCGGGCGACGACTGCCACGGTGGCCAGCACCAATCGTCCGGAGCTCAGCGCCCAGGGAACGATCGACGGCGTCACGGAGCGCGCCGACCCGGCGACCGGGACCTACCTGCTGCGCGTCCGCGTCGCCAACGAAGGCCGGCAGCAATTCCTCGGCGGCATGGTCGTCGACGTGAGCATCCCCTACGATCGCCTCGACGAGGTCATCGTGGTCCCGGCGGCAGCGGTGCTCGAACCCGATTCCGATCCGCACGCGTTCGTCGTGCGCAACGGGCGTGCCACCCGCGTCGACCTCGAAGTGGTGGCGGAAGGAGTCGACCTGCTGGGCGTGGCCGCGCGCCACCATGACGAAACGGCCCGGGACGGCGTGCCCGCGGTCAACGGCGGCACCGCCCCGAGCCGGACGCTGAAGCTGGGCGAGCTGGTGGTCGTCGTCGGCCAGACCCAGCTTTCGGACGGCGTCGAGGTCGAGATCGCGAACCAGCGATGAAGAGCGTCGCGCGCTGGTCGGTCGAGAACCGCGTTCCGGTCAACATCCTCATGGTGCTGCTCATCGTCGGCGGCATACTGGCCTTTCGTCAGACTCCGCGCGAGGTGTTCCCGATCTTCCCGCAGAAGATCGTCAGCGTGACGGCGCCCTACTTCGGCGTCTCCCCGGCGGAGATGGAGCAGCTCATCACCATCCCCATCGAAAACGCGGTGGCCGAAGTCGGCGACGTCAAGGAGATCCGCTCGACCACCACCGAAGGGCTGTCGATCGTGATCGTCGAGTTCGAAGAGTACGTCGACAACATCACGGTGGCGGCCCAGGACGTCGAGTCGGCGATCAACCGCATCACCACGATTCCCGCCGATGCCGAGGAGATCATCGTCCAGGAGCTCGACCTCAACTTCCCGGTGATCGACGTTGCCGTGGCCGGGTCCGCGCCCGAGGCGCAGCTTCGCGAGACCGCCAAGAGCCTGCAGCGACGCCTCGAGCAAATCGAGGGGGTCTCCTCCGTATCTGCCACCGGACTTCGCGAGCGGGAGATCTGGGTGGAGATCGATCCCAACCGCCTATACGGACTCAACATCTCGCTCGACCTTGTCCTTACCCGCTTGCGGCAGCGGCTGGTGAACGTCCCGGCGGGCTCCTTGCAGACCGAGCGTGGCGAGGTGCTCCTGCGCACCAGCGGCACGACCTCGGAGGCGGCGCGCGTCGAATCGATCGCGGTGAGAACCGACGAAGGCGGCCAATACATCCGCGTGGCGGATCTCGGCCGCGTGACCGACACCTACGAAGAGGCCGTAACGCTGGGGAGGGCCAGCGGCCAGCCGGCGATCAATCTGCGCGTCGTCAAGCAGGAGCAGGGTGACACCATCCGGATCGTCGATCAGGTGCGCGAGATCACGGCAGAGTTCGCCGGAACGACACCCCCCGGTGTGGACCTCGTGCTGCTGAACGACGGCAGCGTCGACATCC
>CBDUAS010000265.1:0-6022 GCA_965365185.1 uncultured bacterium
CAGCGAATAGCGCCGGCGCAGCGCTTTTTCGACGGCGCCCTGTTCGTTGCCACGAATAGCGGTAGACTGCCGGCATGCGCGCCTTCGCGCTCACCTGCGAAGCTCTGGCTCACCTCGATAGCATCGAGGGGAAGGTGCAGTGCGCCGCCGCATATCTGACCTCCCGACCGCCCCAGGAGGTGGCTTCCGCGGCGCGTTTCTTGGCCGGATCACCGCTGCCTCCGGATGCCCCACCCCTCAACGTCGGTGCCGCCGCGATCGCCACGGTGGTCGCCGAACGCTGCGGCGTCCCCCAGGAGGCGGTGCGGCGGCGTGCCGTCGCCAGCGGCGACCTGGGCACGGCCGTTGCCTCCCTGATCGACGCTGCACCGACGGTTGCGGATGCCGATCTCACGCTGCTCGAGGTCGCCGAGCAGCTTGCGGAGCTCGGGTCGCTGTCCGCCAGCGCCCGCACGCGGGCCCTGCGCAAGGTGTTCGAGAGGGCCGACGCGCTGGAGGCCAAGTACCTCACCAAGCTTCTGGTCGGCGGTATGCGCACCGGCATGCAGTTCGGCCGGGTCGAGGAGGCAATCGCGCTGGCGTTTCGCCGGCCGCTCGAGGACGTACGCCGCGCGCACATGCTGCTGGGTGAGATCGGCCTGGTGGCCACCCGTGCCCGCGCCGGCGAGCTGGAGGGGACGCGCCTGCGCCCCTTCCGGCCGGTCCGCTGTATGCTCGCGCACACGGCTGCCGACGCCGCCGACGTGCTCACCCACCTGCAGCCGCCCATCCTGGCGGAGCCCAAGTTCGACGGCATCCGCGCCCAGCTTCACCGCCAGGGGAAGCAGTACAAGGTCTACTCGCGAGGTCTGGACGACATCACTCACTGGTTTCCCGAGCTGGGCGCGGCCATCGATGAGCTGAACGAGGACTGGATACTCGATGGCGAGATCGTTGCCTGGCAAGATGGCCCGCTACCGTTCGAACGATTGCAGCAGCGCATGGGCCGGCGACAGGTGCCGTTGACCATGCTTCTCGACGTGCCCGTGATTTATGTCGCCTTCGACGTGCTTCGGGCAGACGGCCGGGACCTCATCGATTTGCCCGTCAGCGAACGGAAGAGGGTCCTCGGGGATCTCGGCACGGACAGCGTGATCCGGCGCATCGAGCACCGAACGCTGCATAATGAGGCCGAGGCAAGCGGCTTTCTCGAGGAAGCTCTCGCCGCCGGTCATGAAGGGGCCGTCTTCAAGGCCCCAGACAGCCCGTACCAGCCCGGCACGCGCGGACGTGCCTGGCTCAAGCTCAAGAGACCTTTGGGGACACTCGATGTCGTGGTCACCGCGGCGCAATACGGCAGCGGCAAGAGAGCAGGATGGCTTTCCGATCTCACGTTCGCGGTTCGTGGTGACGACGAGGAGCTCCTCGACGTCGGCAAGGCGTACAGCGGGCTGACGGACGACGAGATTCGCGAGCTCACGGAGCATTTCAAGGCCACGATCACCCGCCGCACCGGGGAGGTGCTCGAAGTGGCGCCGGAGATCATACTGGAGGTCGCGTTCGACGGTATCCAGCGCAGCCTGCGCCACGCCGGCGGGTTCGCTTTGCGGTTTCCCCGCATCGTCCGCAGGCGCCCCGACCTCGGGGTGGACGATGTCGACACGCTACGGCGCGTCGAGCAGCTTTTCGAGGCCCAGAAGCAAAGCCGCGCGGCGCCCCCGCGTTAGGGCGTCGCCGCCTCGCGCACGCCGCCGGCGCGCCCGAGCCTGTCGCGACGCACCAGCCATCCGGCAAGAAGGGCCCCGATCAGGCCGGCGGCGAAGCCGGCCGGCATATCCATGGCGTGGTGGTAGCGCGTGTACACGCAGGCGATGGTCATGCCGACGGACAGAAACGTGAAAACGTACACCGTCCTCCGGTGCCCGGGAGTCCAGGCCAGCCCGAACACGATGGCCCAGGCGCCCGCTACGTGGCCGCTCGGAAAGCAGTTGCCCGACACCGCACCGTGCTCGATGATGCGGTCCATCATCCAGGTGAAGATCCACCCCTCGAGCGGCGGCATCTCCGCCATGAGTGCGGGGTTCTCCCAGGGTCCACGAGCCGCCAGCCAGGGGTAGAAGACGAACGCCAAAATGAACGCCGTAGCGAGGCTGGTGATGGTCGTCTCGAAACCCGGCGCCGGCGTTCGATACGGGGGCTTCTGCTCCCAGCCGATGTAGGCGATGGCGATGCCGCCGATCAGGATGATGTAGTAAGACCAGTAGAAGAAGTGCATCACTTCGGTGAGCACGGGGTTCACCCACGGCGCCATGAGACGGGCCGGCAGGTCGCCGAAGGCGGTTGCGTCGGCCGCGTAGAGGTAGGGCTCGAACCAGTACGGTGTCTCCGGGAAGATCATGTTCACCGTGAACTGGCCCTCCTCGAAGAAGAACAGCGCCAGCGGCAGCGGATAGGCATAGCGGACGAAGCGGACGAACTGGAAGAGTGCCCGCTGCCACGAGCGGCGCCAGGTTCTACCCTCCCACGCCGCTCCACGGGGAGGTATGATCACCAAAGCGATGAGGATGCCGGCGTGGATCGCCAGCAAGCGCGGCCACTGCGGAACCTCCGCGGCGAACCACGCGATCAGCACGCCCATCCAGGCTGTATACGCGGCGACAATCCAATCCACCGGCGTCCAGCGCGCCCTCACCTGTCCCTCTGACGTCATCCCATGCGCCTCCGTTTCTTCGTTGCCTGCATCAGCTTACTTTGGGTGGGCCCGAGTGTCGTGCCGCTCGCGCCCCCCCGGGTCCCGGACCTGCAACAGCACACGCTCAGCGCGTTTCAGCGCTACGCCACCCTGACGGAGCAGCGGGTCTTGCGCCAGGCCGGCGCTCGGGGCGGCTTCCTGTACTTCGACTCGCTTCCGTCGCCAGAGCGCGAAGAGGTCCTGTCTCGGCTGCGCGCCGGGGAGATGTACATGGAGCGTCTCGAGACCCGCGACCAGGACGGCGAGGATATCGAGATCGAGGACGGGCTCGTTCATCACTGGCTCGGCGCCGTCTTCATACCCGGTGTCGACCTGCAGGAAACCCTCGCTCTCATCCAGGACTACGACCGACACAGCGAGATCTACTCCCCCGAGGTCGAGGACGCCCGGATCCTTCGCCGCGACGGAGACGTGTTCGAGGTCTTCATGCGCTTCCGCAAGAAGAAGGTCATCACCGTCGTGATCGACACGGTGCACGATGTGGAGTACGTCACCCCGGCTCCGGATCGGACGTACTCGATCTCGCGCACCAGCTCGGTACGTGAGGTGGAAGAGCCGGGGACATCCGCGGAGCGCGCCCTACCCGACGGCGAAGGCAGCGGATTCCTCTGGCGTATCAACTCCTACTGGCGCTTTCTGGAGCGCGACGGCGGCACCTACATCGAGTGCGAGTCGATCTCGTTGACGCGCACGATACCCTTCATGTTGCGCTGGCTCGTCGGGCCGTTCGTCAATGACGTTCCCCGCGAGCAACTGGCGGATCTGCTCCAAACGACGCGCGCAGCACTCCTGGGCGACTGAGTCGGTGCCGGCGCGCCCCTTGATCGCGGTCATCGGCAGCGGCGCACCGGATGCCGTCCGCGATAGCCTTGCCGAGCAAATCGGCGCTGTGATCGCCGCTGCCGGCTGCGGTCTCGTCTGCGGCGGCCTCGGCGGCGTGATGGAGGCAGCGTGCCGCGGCGCCGGTGCGGCTCCGGGGGGCGACGGAACGCCGATCCCGATCGTCGGTATTCTCCCGGGAACCGACAAGAGTGCCGCCAACCGGCACGTCAATCTGGTGATTCCCACCGGCCTCGGGTATGCCCGCAACCTGCTGGTTGTCCTGGCGGCCGATGCGGTCATCGCGGTCGGCGGCGAGAGCGGGACGCTGAGCGAAATGGCGCACGCCTGGCAGCTCGGAAAGCCGGTTTGTGCGCTCACCGGCGCCGGCGGCTGGGCGGCGACCCTCGCCGGGCAATCGCTGGACGGCAAGCGCACGGACGCCGTCTTCGAGGCGGCAACGCCCTCCGATGCGGCGGCCTGGCTCCGCGCGGTGCTGCGCGAACGCGACCTATCCTCGTGACGCCCGGATCGCTTCGGTGAGGGGTCCGACGATGTCCATCACGTCGGCGACGATGCCGTAGTCCGCGTACTCGAAAATCGGTGCGCGCGCGTCCTTGTTGACGGCCACGATGACGTCACTGTCGCGCATTCCTACGACGTGCTGGATGGCGCCGGATATGCCGAAGCCGATGTACAGACGCGGACGCACGGTCTTCCCCGACGATCCCACCTGCAGGCCGCGGTCCAGCCATCCCTGGTCGACGATCGGCCGGGAGGCGCCCAGGGCGCCGCCGAGCACCTTGGTCAGCTCCTTGACGGCGTCGAGGTTCTCCTCGCTGCCGACGCCCCTACCGGCGGCGACGACGATTTCGGCCTCGGTGATGTCTCCGGCAACGACCTCCGCCTCGTCGAAACCGCGCACCGCCCAGCGAATTGCCGCGGGGTCGAGCGCCGGCGTCACCTTTTCCACGTCAGCCGTCCCGGCGGCGGTCTCTGCCGCCACGAAGGCACCGCGCTGGCAGGTCAGGACGGGGGTGCCGGGCGCCGTACACCGTTGGGTCGCCACGAGCTTTCGCCGGTAGATCAGGCGACGGGCGATGACGGCATCGCGCCACTCCACATCGATGCAATCGCTCATCAACCCTGAGCCCAGGCGTGACGCCAGGACCGGCGCAAGATCCCGGCCGAGGAAGTGCGAGTGGAGCGTCAATACCGCCGCGGGACCACGCTCTTCGATCAGCGGCACGAGAGCCTGCGCGTAGCCGTCCGGGGTGAACTCGGCGAGGCCTGCGTCCTCCACGGCGATGACGTGATCGGCGTGTGGCGTCACGTCCTCGACCACCCCGTCGGGTTCGGCGGAGCACACGATAGCAACGGCGCGTGCCTCCAGCTTGCGGGCGGCGGTGAAGAGCTGCAGCGAATCCGGGTCCAACCGCCCGGCACGGTGCTCGACAATGCAAAAGGCGTCGCGGCTCACAGGACCTTCTCCTTTTCGCGCAGGAGCGTCATCAACTCGGCCACCACGGCGTCGGCGCCGCCCTCCAGCATCTGCGCCAGCTCACGGGGCGGCGGATACGAGAGCTCCACCGTTTCCACCCGCTGTGATGCCTCCTCCTCCAGGTCGCTGAGCGGGATGCGCACCAGCTCCTTCCTCTTTGCTGCCATGATCCCCTTCAGGCTCGGATACCGTGGCTCGTTCAAACCCGTCTGAATGGCCAGTACGGCCGGCAGGGTGACTTCCACGTCCACGAAGCTCCCGGCCTCGAGCTCGCGCCTCACGGCGACCTTGTCGCCCGCTAATTCGATGCCAATGGTCATCGTGACGCAAGGAAACCCCAGCGCTTCCGCCACCAGCACGCCTACCTGCGACGTGCCGAGATCATCGGTTTCGACGCCAGCCAGCACCAGGTCGGGTTCCAACCGGCGGAGCGCCGCCGCCAACACGGCAGCGCTTGCCGCAGCGTCGCCGAGAAACCCGTCGCCTTCGATGAAGACCGCGTCGTCGGCCCCCATGGCCAGACCCTTACGCAGACTCTGCACCGCGTCCTCGGGCCCGAGGCTGAGCACCGTCACCTGGGCCTGGTGCGCCTCCGCGAGCTGGATCGCCGCCTCGACGGCGTAAAGGTCGTATTCGTTGAGCTCGTAGCGAAAATTGCCGCGCTTGACCTGGCCGGTGTCGTCTAATTCGATGCGTGACTCCGGCTCGACCACCGCTTTCATGAGAACGGCTATACGCACAGACACCTTCCCGCATTGCGTGAAAACCAGGACCTCCGGGGGAGTCTAACAGGGACCTGGCGAATGCGCGGCGCCCCCGGAGGCGGGTATCGGTGCGAGCGGCGCGATAGCAGGGGTGATGGGCGCATATCTCCTGTTGTTCCCCGGCGCGCGGCTGACGTGTCTTTGGTTTGTGGCGATTGGTCTGCGTTTCCTTATCTGGCTGCCGGTGAAACTGTTCACCGATGAAAG
>CBDUAS010000266.1:0-6019 GCA_965365185.1 uncultured bacterium
TTTACTGCGTCGCTGCCGTCGGGTAGCCGCCGCCGATGACGCCGTCGATGTGCACGTCCCGCTGCGGAAACGGGATGCCGATCCCTTCGGCGTCGAGACCTTCCTTGACCGCCTGCGTGAGCGCGTCGAACGCGGCCCAGTAGTCCGCCGTGTTTGCCCAGACACGCACCTGCCAGTCGATCGACGACTCGCCGAGCGAAAGAAGGATTACCTGCGGCTCTCGTTCCTCGACCGCGTTATGCCGCTCCGCGATGCCCTCCAGCACGGAGCGCACGCGGGCCAGCTCCGCGCCGTAGTCGGTGCCCACGGACACGTCGACCCGACGAACGGGATGAAACGTGACGTTTTCGATCGTGGAGCCGAACACCGTGCCGTTGGGGACGATGTACCTGCGGTTGTCCGGCGTATCGAGCGTGGTGGTGAACAGCTCGATCTCGTTGACCTTGCCGGTGACCCCGCCTACCGAGACGATGTCGCCGACCTTGAACGGACGGAAGGTCAGCAACATGACGCCCGCCGAGAAGTTGCCCAGAGTCCCGGACAACGCCATGCCGACGGCGAAGCCAGCGGCGGCGAGTACCGCCGCGAAGCTGGTCGTCTCGATGCCGAAGACGCTCAGCGCCATCAACAGCGCGGCGACCAGCACGACGTAGCGCGCCACGTTGGCGAAGAACTTGGTCAGGGTCTCGTCGATACCGGCGCGCCCCAGGCCGCGCCGGGTCGCCCGGCGCGCCCAGCCGGCGACCAGCCAGGCGGCGAAAAGAAGCAGCGAGACGCCCACGGCCTGCACCGCGTAGTCGATCAATCGTGGCGCCCAAGACTGCAACACTGCCTCGTAATCCATGCGTCCTCCTCAGCAGGTGTCTTCGCTGAAATCCGGTGTCCGGAGCCAGGAATCCGTAGCTCTCAAGAGCGAAAAAGACGTTGCGCGTTCGTGACTACCGACACTAGGTTGGCCCGCGGCGAGTGGCAAGCGGCAAGACGGCGCAGGTCTCGGGACCGGTTACGAGGACGGCTTGTGCTCGTAGGCGTCAGGAGAGGAACCCGGAGGCGTGCCCGTGAGTGCCTGGGGGTTGGCCCACAGATAACCGGTAACCGCTGCGGTTGCCGCTTCCAGTCCGAGAGCCACCGCGGTGTAGAAGCTCCAGCCGTCGACGACGAAGCTCACCGCTCTTCCCAGCGCCAGGGCCGCAAAAACCAGCATCAGGGCACCGAGCAGCGGCTTCGGCCGGTTGATGGCACCGGCCATGATGAAAAAGACGCCAACGACCATGACGGCGCCGCCGTACACCGCACGGATTTCGCCGACCGCAGAGGCTTGGGTGAGCTCGAAGCCGATCACACCGGCGACGAGCCGCGGCTGGACCAGCGACAACAAGCCGAAACCGAAGTTGATCAGGCCGAGCGCAGCGAGTATCCCCCGGAACATCGGTGCCTCCTGTGTATCGGTGTCCACGAGCTTTGCGCCAGATACTACGCCGCGAGCGGCTCCGTTGCCGGGGAGCTACGGACGCCGAGCGCCCCGGCTCGAGGCCGCGGCGCAGCCTCGAGCGGTCGACGGCCCGTTCACCGGAGGCTCAGCCGTCTATTTCCAGCGCAGCGCCTCGACAGGGTTCACCCGGGTAGCACGCAGCGCCGGGATGTAGTTGGCAACCGCCGCGACGGAGGCGAGGCCCGCGGCGACCGCGGCATAGGTCATCGGATCGACGGAGCTGACACCGAACAACAGCGCCGTCATCAGACGGGTGAGACCCATGGCGGCGGCGACGCCGAGAAACACGCCGGCGCCGACCAACACCATACCCTCGTGCACCACCATACGGCGCACGTCCGCGCGCCGGGCGCCCAGCGCCATGCGAATACCGATCTCACGGTTCCGTTGTGTGACCACGTACGAGGTGACGCCGTAGATGCCCACAGCGCCGAGCAGCAAAGCCGCACCGGCGGCGATTCCCAACATGACCAGGGTGAACGACGTCCGCGCCATCGACCGGCGCAGGATCTCCTCCAAGGTGCGCACGTTGGCAAGCGGCAGGTTCGGGTTCACGCTCCATACGGCCTTGCGGACTTCGTCCTGCAGCGACGGATCGGCGATCCGGCCCGTGCGCAACGTGAAAACCAGCGAGCGGGCGACGAACTCCTCCTCGTCCCAAAAACTGGAGATCGCCAGGGGCCAGTAGACGATGCTCGGCGGGTCCTGGCTGACTCCGTTGTCGCGAACATTGCCCACGACGCCGATGACCTCGCGCCAAACCTGAGGCCATGGGAGACCCTCGATCTGCGGTAGCTTCATGCGCTTGCCGAGCGCCGCACCCGGGTCGTCCCAGTACTCTCGCGCCAGGTTTTCGGAGATCACCAGGACCGGGACACGGTCGTGGATGTCGGCCCAGCTCATGGAACGACCGGCGATGATCGGGTTCCCCATGGTCTCGAAGTAGCCGGGCGTCACCCATTTGAAACGGCGAATCGGCGGTAGCGAGCCCTCGGCAGTGGGAAAGTCCTCGACCTCGAGGGCGTCGTTGCTGTTCCAGCCGTCCATCGTCACCGAGGAGGACGCACCGACGGACTGCACGCCACCGATCCCGCCCAGATTCTGTTGGATGAGATCGAACGCGCGTGCCACCTCGATGGGGTTCTCGATCTCCGCAGACGGAATGGTAACGCGCACGGTAAACACCTCGCCGGGATCGCGAAACCCGGGTTCGACGTCGCGCAGCGCCTGAAAACTCCGCAGCATCAGCCCAGAGCCGATAGCCAGTACCAGCGCCACGGCAACTTGTGCCACTACCAGCGCCTTGCGGGCGCGGTTGCGCCGGCGACCGGCGCCACCACCGCGGCCGCCCTCCTTGAGGGCGCCGACGAAATCCTTGCCCACACGGAGCACCGGAAAGAGGCCGAAGGCGACGCCGGCCAGAACCGAGATGACCAGCGTGAAGCCCAGCACGGTCGCATCGATGCCGATCTCGTCGAGCCGCGGAAGTCCGACCGGGGCGGTTGCCAGCAGGACCCGCAACCCGGCCCATGCGAGCGCCACGCCGAGTACGCCACCGCTCAAACCGAGCGTGGTTGTTTCCAGCAGAAAGCCGCGGGCCACCTGCCCTCGACTTGCACCCAGCGCCGAGCGCACCGCCACCTCCTGCTGGCGCTCGTCGGCGCGCACCAGGAACAGGTTGGCCACGTTGGCACAGGCGATCAGCAACACCAGGCCGACGGTGCCGAGCAGGATCCACAAGGTGGTGCCGATCGAGCCCACGGCGTCGTCCTTGAGCGGGTGCAGCGCGGGGGCAAATCCGGCCTCTTGCAGCATCTGCAGCGTTATGCCCTGCGGGTATCTCTCGGTGGCGATGGGAATCATGCGCGCCACGTCTGCGTTGGCTTCCTCAATGGAAACTCCGTCCTTGAGGCGGGCCACTGCCTGGTAGCTGAAGTTGCCGATGAACAGCTCGTTGCGGTCGAAGCGGAACGGCAGGTAGAACTGTGGATCGTAGTCGAGAAACTGCGTGTCGGCCGCCAGAACTCCGATGATCTCGTGCGTGTTGCCGTTGATGCGCAGCGTCCGCCCCAGGACCGCGGCGTCGCCGCCGAAGCGGCTCTGCCAGAAGCCGTAGCTCAGAATGACGGTGCGCGGGGCTTCCGGCACATCGTCCTCGGCGCGAAACAGCCGGCCGATATGCTGCCGGACCCCGAGCAACGGCAGCGTAGACTCGGTGACATACATCGACGCCACCTGCTCGGGCTCATCGAGGCCGGTCACCGAGTCGGACTCGTTGTCCCACATGCCCACCGACTCGAACACCCGGCCTTCCTCCAGGTAGGTGTAGTGCAGGGCCGGCGACTGGTTCACCAGGTCGAAGCCGAGTCCGGGCGCGGTGTGCCAGAGGCCCACGAGGCGCTCCGGATCCGCGAACGGCAACGGCTTGAGCAGGACCCCGTTGACCACGCTGAACACCGCCGTATTCGCGCCGATTGCCAACCCGAGGGTCAGCAGGGCGACGCCGGTGAACAACGGGGACTGGCGTGACTTGCGGAGAATGTACGAAATCTGGCTCATCGACATGGAGACCTCGCGGCTGCGGCTGGCTCGTTTCACTTGACTACGGTGAGCGCGGCGAGACGGTTTCGCCACGTCGCCGACGTCGTGGAGGCCAGCGCCACCCGCGTCGACCCCGCAATCGTCCTCCGCGAGGAGTGAAGCCCAGCGGGCGCGCAGCCTTCGCGAGCGGAGGCGCACCGAGCGTACGTCGAGAACCCGGAGCAAGCGCAACGCCGCGATCGCGCCGCTGCGCGCCCGCCCTCTCTAATACTCGAACTTGATCCCGAACGTCGGAAACAACTCGAGCCCCTCTTCACGATTCTCGCCCGTGAGCGGATCGAAGCTGAACGAGTTGACGTTCTTGTGGTTGTAGATGTTGAGGATATCGACGAAGAAGATCAGGTCGAGCGGGCCGACGCCAAAGCGGTAATCGACCCGGAAGTTGAGCGTATGGTAGGCCGGGAACCGCAAGGTGTTGTTGGTCGTCAGCTCCTTGGAGAAACGCAGGAACTCCGGGTTGTTGAAGACATTCTCGTTAATGATGAAGTCGTCCGTCGGTCGACCCGTCATGTACTTCCACTTGGCTCCCACCTGAAGGTTGGCGGACAGCTCGTAGGCAAAGAACACATTGAACACGTGCGGTCGGTTGAAGTCCGCGTCGTAGAGTCCTTCGCCGAGGTTGTCGTCGCGTCTCGCGACCGCGTACGAGTAGCCTCCCTGAGCGAACCACTTGGTCGTGATGCGCTTGACGAGTGAAACGTCGACGCCGTACGCGTAACCGTCACCGGCGTTGGACGCGACGTTGGTCGTGCGGTCGGGGATGACGATCAAGTCATCCAACCACTGGTAATAGCCCTCCGCCGTGAAACGAATGTCGGGGGCGAGGTAGTGGCTGACGCCGACGACCGCCTGGGTCGATTTCTCGTTCCTGAGTCCCCAGTTGGCCTGGGTGGCCGCGATCTGCAGGAAACGTGGGAACTGATAGAAGATGCCGGTGGAGAAGTTCAGGCGTGTGCGTGAGCCGGCAAGGAAACTTGCCGAGAAGCGCGGCGACCACAGCGTCTGGTCACTCAACCCGTCGTAGTCGTAGCGGATTCCGGGAGTCAGCGTCACACGCTCGCCGAGACCGACAGCATACTCGGCGTAGGCCGCGGGCCTCCAGGCCGATTCCCGCAGGTCGTTGTCGATGAACTCCGGACGCAGGACGATGTACTTCTGCTCCGGATCGGGGCGGAAGTCGCTCTGATCGTAGATGTAATTGATCCACGGCCCGTCGAGGGTGATGTCGTAGTCGAGCGTATTGCGCGTCAGGCGACCACCGAGGGCGACAGTGCCGTTCTGACCGGCGAGGAAGTTGAAATCGCCGCGCCAGCCCCATTCCCGCTCGCCCTCGTTGACCACCAGGATGTCTTCCCGCACGGGAACCTCCTCGGGGGCCGGCGTCTCCGTACCGGCCTGGTCGGGGAAGGATTCTCCCTGGCTGGAGAACTTGTCGCTGTACCGGAAGTAGAAGGTGTTGGAGAGGAACCCGGTGTCGCCGACCAGGCGGCGCCACGTGCCTCCGAGCAGGTAGCTGTCCTGCCGGGTGTCCGCCAGAAACGTGTTGAACTCGGCATCCCCTGACTCGGAGTTGTAGCCCGAGAGCACGTTGTCGACGTTGCGCTGGAAGCGCTCGGGAGCGATGACGCCGAGGATGCTCAGGTCATCGCGCCGCCCGAGATCGGACGTGGTCTTGCCGATGATGTCGTACAGCGTCGGCGTGCCGATCGATCCGTCGCTGACCCACTCGAGCAACGGTCCGAAGTACTGGCCGCGCGCAGAGAACAAGGCCGCGGTGTTATCGAAGACGTAGGTAGGTCCTTCGTAGCCGATCTCCCACCCGGTGATCTCGGCGCGGCCGCTGAACACCGGAGTCACCGAGTTGCCCTCAGCGACCGTGAGGCGGAGCAGCGAGCCATTGCGCCCGCCATATGCCGCCGGAAAGCC
>CBDUAS010000267.1:0-6014 GCA_965365185.1 uncultured bacterium
GGTCCGCGGCCCAGCGGGCCATGGTGGCGGTGATGGTGTCGGGCATTTCGGGGTCTCCGTGGTGGCTCTATGAAATCCGGTCTGAGCGCGAGGGCTCTGAGAAGTTCGTCACGGTCGTGTTGAGAGATCGGGAGTGGATGGACTCCGCACCGTCAGGAAGTCGATGGGAACTCCGGTGCATACGACCCCGCTGCGTCGGGGCATGGGCTGCTCAACCCGCCAGATTCTTGAAAGGCTCGAAGCTCATGAAGTCGGCGTGGTGCACGATCCACGCCTCCGTCGTCCTCTTGACCAGGTTCCCCTCGGCGGCGTGCGTGGCGATGATGTGGCAAACCTCGTCGGGCACGCCGCAGGCCATGGCCACGGCAACGCCGGTGAAGGGATGCCGCAGACTCTTGCCGCGGGCGCTCTGCTGCGTCTTGCCGTCGATTTTTTCGTACTCCAGCACCTTGCCGACGTCGGCAAGGATGGCGCCGGCGATAACGACGTCGTGGTCGATCGGCAGGGCCTTGCCGAGGAACTCGTCCATCGCCTCGGCCGACCGCCGGGCGATGTGCACGACGCAGCGCTTGTGTTCCATGAAGGTCGCCGGGCAGTCCGGTACCAGCAAGGTGAACGGGATCTTCTCGAGGTCCTCGGGTTCCAGCGGGCTTTCTTCGAAAGACTTGATCCAGGTCTGCGTGACCGCCTCTTTGAGGTCCGCGTCTTGAATCCACTCGAGCTCCGGCCAAAGCCTCTCTACCGCTTCCCTCATACAGGGCACCTCCATGGTGCGGCACAGGTTTGCTGCAGACCGAAGGCGGCAGCAGAGGCCGCCAGTCGGCCCAAATTATACGTGACTATCCGATTTTGCACAGCCACGGAAATCGCCACTCCTCGACGACCCCGGCCGCAGCAGGGGCACCTCGCCGGGCGACGCAACGCGGGAGGAACAGCCTGGGGGAAGCGCCTTCGCGACGGCCCGCCGGGCGAGCAACCGGGGTAGCATTCCGGTCGAACGGGAGGAGGTTCGGATGTCTTTTTGCGTGCGTTGGCCTGGCGTCGCCGCCCTGCTCACCGCGGCGATCGCCGCTCCGATCGCTGCACCCAGTGCTTCGCCCCAGGAAGGAGAGCTCCTCGGGGTCGAGCTGATGGAGCTCACCTGGATCGAGGCCGAGAAGCTGCTGACGCCGGACAGCGTCGTGGTTCTGCCGCTCGGCGCAGCGGCGAAAGAGCACGGGCCGCACCTGCGCCTCGACAACGACTACCGCATGGCCGAGTACTTGAAACGTCGCGTTCTCGCCGCGGCCGACGTGGTCGTCGCCCCGACGCTCTCCTACCACTTCTATCCGTCGTTTCTCGAGTATCCGGGCTCGACGCACCTGTCGTTCGAGACCTCGCGCGATCTGGTGGTCGACATCGTGCGCAGCCTGGCGGGCTACGGGCCGCGGAAGTTCTACGTGCTCAACACCGGTGTCTCGACCTTGCGACCCCTCGAGGCTTCGGCCCGGGTCCTGGCGCAGGATGGCATCGTGCTGCGCTTCACCAACATCCTCGAGGTCGCGGCCGCGGCCGAGGAACAGGTGCGCGAGCAGGAGCGCGGCACACACGCCGACGAGCTCGAAACGTCGATGATGCTGTACATCGCCCCCGATCGTGTGGACATGAGCCTGGCGGTGCGCGAGGACAATCCCCGCGGAGAGGGGGGCCTGACGCGGAATCCCGACGGACGCGGTACGTATTCCGCCTCCGGTGTGTGGGGCGACGCCACGCTGGCCACGGTGGAGAAGGGGCGGATCATCGTCGAGGCGACGGTGGAGGGAATCCTGCGGGACATCGAGGGTCTACGTACTTCGGGGCTGCTACCAGCCGGCCGGCGGGCACCCTGACCCGACCCATTGGGCGACGGGAGAACGCAAGGTCCCGAGCGGCGTCGGTGTCGACTTCGACCTCGTCCGCCGCCGGTGAGTCGACTTCGACCTCGTCCGGCGTCAGCTCACCCCTTCACCACGGGAAGCCGTGCAGCTTTCCACGCGGTCATGCCTCCGGTGACGTTGTGAACCCGCCGGTAGCCGTTGCGCTGCAGAATGCTGGATGCGGTTCCGGAACGCACCCCGCCAGCGCACACCACCGCGACCGGCTCGTCGCGGTCGATGCCGAGGTCTTCCAGATTCTGCTCCAGGACCTTGAAGCTCATCGAGGCGGCCCCCTCGATGTGCCCGTCCTCGTACTCGTCCGGCTCGCGCACGTCGAGCGTTCGCATGTCGCCGTTGTGCTGCAGCAGCTCTTGCAGCTCGTTGACGGCGATCTGCGGCACCGTGGCTTGCGGCAGCCCGGCGGCAATCCAAGCGCCCATGCCGCCGCGCAGGATGCCCTCGATGCGCTGGTCGAGGCCGACGAACGCCAGCTTGTGCAGCGCCCGCCGGACGCTCGGTTTGTCGGCCGCCACCAGAACGGCCGGAGCTTCCAGCGGTACCACCCAGCCGAAGCGCTGCTCGAACTCGTCGCTGCCCACCTGCAGGTTGTAGGCGCCGGGAATGTGACCGCTGCCGAAATCAGCCGATGAGCGCGTATCCACCGCAACGCGGCCGTCGTCGAGCAGATCCTGCACCTGCCTGGGGGGCAGCGGCGGCGCCGTGGGCTCCTGCATGGTCAGCGGCGCCTTGCCCTGGTTGATGGCGACGATGTGCAGGATGTTCGCCGGTCGCACCGGCTGGCCCTCGTTCATGTAGGCGACGAAGGCATCGCGATCGTCGAACTGCAGCGCCGGGTTGTATCGCTTCTCGTAGCCGACCGTGGTGGCAACCTTGCCACTGGTTACCCGCCCTCACGTGGAGCCGGCGACGTGTCCCGGGTAGACCTCGACGAAGTCGGGCAGGCCGGCGATGGCCGGGATGGCGACGTCGAAGATGGTCTGCGCGCCTTCCTCGCCCCCCTGGGCCAGGTCGGGGCGGGCGACGTCGCCCACCAGGAGGAAATCGGCCGTCAGCATGCACCACGGATCGTCGCCGCGGCTGTGGTCGATCACCGCCAGGCTGAGCTGCTCGGGGCGATGCCCGGGGGTGTGGATGAACTCCAGCGTCACCTCGCCGAGCTTCAGGCGGTCACCTCCCTTGACCCGTTTGGCCTCGTACGTGATCTCGGCCAGTTCGGGCATGATCAGCTCGGCACCCGTTGCCTCGGCGAGACGCCGCGCTCCGGAGACGTGGTCCGCGTGGCTGTGCGAATCGATGACGTAGCGGATCTTCGACGACTTGCGGCGCGCCAGGTCGCGGTAAGGCTCGATGTCCCAGAGAGGATCGAAGACGGCCGAGACGCCCGCATCGGCTCCGATCATGTAGGTGACACAGCCGGTTTCCTTCCGCAGCACAGATTCGAACCACATGGGCAACCCCCGACGGATAGCGTAATGACGGCGATACGCGACGCTGTGCGCCGATGATCTCACCCCTCGAAGCGTGCGACAATGATGGGGCTGCACCCGTCGTGGTCTGCGCTCTGTATAGAAAGGCCTCGTCGGGGCGCTTCGTCCACCTCGTCCACGCCATCTGCACGACAGACCTGTCCCCGACACCGCTACCGGCTCGTCTCATGAACGTCGTCGTCTACAGCAGCGGCCACTGAGCGCCGTGCGATCAAGTGAAGGAGTTCCTTCACCAGCACGGCATCAGCTTCGAGGCAATCGACGTCAGCAGCCTGGCGGAGCCGCAGGAGCAAATCCGCGAGGAAACCGGGGGGCTGGTCGGCACCCCCGCGGTGATCATCGGGACCGATGCACGCATCGGGTTCGATCCGGAGTGGATGAAGACGCGTCTCGACCTCAACGAGGGCGACCGATGAGATACGGCGTGCCGGGGCTGGTCGTCTCGCTGGCGCTCCTGGTCCTTGCCGGCAGCCCGCAGGCGGCGCCGCAGAACCTGTCGCGGCGGACGTGGGCGGAGCTGGGAGGGGACGCGCCTCTCTATGCCCCCTGGGCACGCGTGCTCGAGACGTACGTCGACGAAGAGGGGCTGGTCGACTACGCCGGTCTCGCACGGACGGGGAGGGCGGACCTCGAAGCCTTCATGTCGGTTATCGCCGCAACCGATCCGTCGACGTTCTCCGAGCCGGAGCAGATCGCGTTCTGGATCAACGCCTACAACGCCACCACCGTCTACCAGGTCGTGGAGCGCTATCCGCTGGAGTCGGTGCGCGACGTCGGCTCGCTGTTCGGGCTGGTCGGTGGCTTCTTCAAGCAGCCGTATCCGATCGCCGGCCAGGAGCGTACCCTCGACAACGTCGAGCACGACATCCTGCGACCGGCCTACGACGACGCCCGCATCCACTGGACCCTGGTGTGCGCCGCCTTCGGCTGCCCACGGCTGCTGCGTCGGCCCTATGTCGGCGCCGACCTGGATCCTCTGCTGACCGAGCTTTCGTTCGAGTTCATGGCCAACGAGCGGGCGATACAGATCGATGAAGACACCGGGACGCTGCACCTGTCGAGCTACTTCGACTGGTACGGCGGTGATTTCGAGGCCGAGGCCGGCGACATCGTCGACTACGTCCTGCAGTACGCGCCGACGGAGAAAGCCGCCTGGATCCGCGCCAACCGGGACCGGTTGCGGGTACGGTTCCTGGACTACGACTGGACGTTGAACGACCAGTCAAAAGGGCCTCGCAGCCTCCGACCCGTACGCTTCTGACGGAGTCCCGGCGTAGCTAGCAGGCCCTCAGGATCCGGCCGGGCTCTCAGGCCGAGTAGCCATGTGCCTCCGATGAGCGGCCGATGCCGGACCTCAGCGCACCTGCTGTCGCCCCGGGCCGGACCCGGCCGGGCGTGACCCCGGCGGCCGAGAAAACAGCCTCCCCGCGGAGAAGAAGCCCTCCCCCCAAGAAAACCTGTGACCGATCGGCGGCATCCTGCATCTGTATGCAAATAGGATATTCGGGCCTGATTTTATGTATTTACCCGGATAACAGAAGGAGGATTGACCTCAAATGGTCGGCCGGAGGGCAGTTTTCATCGCTGTCGTCTGTCTTGGCCTGCTACTACTCGCCACATACGTACCCGCACGACAGCCGCAACAAGCCGACGACCCGATGCAGGACGCCACCCCCGTGGGGTGGGACACCTGCATCGAGTGTCACGAGGATTACGGCGGCAGCTTCGAGCGCTCCGTTCACGGCCGTGCCGCCGAGTTCGAGCGTTTCGACGAGCTCGCCGGCTGCGAGGGCTGTCACGGACCCGGAAGTCTGCACGCAGACTCCGGCGACCCGGAGCTCATACGGCGTTTCGACGACGAGATGGACTCCGGGGATTCGGCGGCGGCCTGTTTGGGCTGCCACGAGTCGGGCGTGGCCATGGAGTGGGCAGGCAGTAATCACGACAACGCGGGCATCGCCTGCGCCGATTGTCATTCCATCCACCAGGGGCGTGAGCTCTTGTCGGCAGCGATTCCGACGGAGCGGTCCGTGCCCCTCACCAACCGGCTGCAGACGCATGAGTCCGTGATGGGCCCGCGCGGCCTGCTCGCCCGACCCGAGGCCGAGCTCTGCATAAGCTGTCATACCGACCAGCGAGCGGCGTTCAGCTACACCTCTCATCACCCCGTCATCGAAGGGCGCATGAGCTGCAGCTCCTGCCACCTGGGTGACGGCTCCATTCACGGCAACACCGAGGTGTACAACACTCCGAACGAACGCTGCCTTAACTGTCATCCGGCCCAGGAAGGCCCGCATGTCTTCGAGCACGCACCGGTCGAAGAAGACTGCATGATCTGTCACGCGCCCCACGGCGCCGTGGCCGACAACTTGTTGCAGCAGAACGAACCCTTCCTGTGCATGCAGTGCCACGAGCAGCACTTCCACGCTACCCGCGCGGGTGGCACGGGGCCCTACTACCTGCCCAGCGGCGGTTCGGAAAACCCGTGGGGCCGTGAAGGGTTCATGCGCTCGTTCAACACCCGTTGCACCCCGTGCCACCAGATGGTGCACGGTTCCGACCTTCCGTCACTGTCCGTGCCCGGCCAGGGCAAGAAACTCATAAGGTGAGA
>CBDUAS010000268.1:0-5992 GCA_965365185.1 uncultured bacterium
TCGACGACACCGGCACCCTCGTGGCCCAATACCGTGGGGACGTAGCCGCTGGGGTCGGCGCCGCTGGCGCTGTAGAGATCGGTGTGGCACACGCCGCACGCCTCCACCTTAACCAGCACTTCACCGGCTTTCGGGCCCTGGAGGTCGAGCTCTTGAACCTCGAGGGGCCTGCCGAATTCTTCCAAGACGGCGGCGCGAATCTTCATCCAACGTCCTCCTCGGCTGTCTGCTTCGGGCCGGTCAGCGTTTTCGGCGGCGAACGAATCCGTCGCGCAAGAAGCCGGATGGCTACGGAGGTCTCCAGCATAGACAAAGCGCGTCCGAGCCTCGACCACGCCCTCCGTGGACGCACGCAGCCAGACGCGCGTAGAATCCCTCCTGTAGCTCCCGCAACGCATGCTCCCACGAGCAGCCGATCATCGTCCCCGTAGGAGACCGAGATGAGAAACCGATTCAGCCTGTCTCTTGCCTTGCTGGCCGCCGCTTTGCTGGTGACCAGCCTGGCGCACGCGATGCAGAACGCCGATGTCACCGGCGAGTGGCTGATGACCATCACCTTGCCGAACGGGAACGAGCGCGTCCTCACGCTCAACTTGCAGCAGGACGGCACGAACATCACCGGCACGGCTCTGGCCGAGGGACAGGAGGAGCCCGGCGAGGTAACCGGCAGCATCGACGGGAACAGCATCTCGCTCACGGTGCCGATGGGCGGTCGCGGCGGTCGCGGTGGCGGCGGTCGGCGCCCGCCGGAGCTCTGCCGAGCACGGCGGCCGGTGACCATCGGGGGCGGACACGCGGCGGACCGCAGGATCAGCCGGCGTGGCCGCCCCCGGTTTCGTTTTTTTGCCCGGGCAAGACCCGGAAATCGGAGTCGCGGACTATCATGTTGCATCGAACGTGGCCGCGAGAGGACCCATGAGCGAACTGCCGTCGAACGAGACCACCGACCCGCAGGGCACGGCCGAGCTCGAACAGGCGTTGATCACCGTCGAGCTGCGGCTCGACGAGACGTTCGAGGCCGCCGAGCAGCGCGCCGCGACGTCCGACGAGGGCGCCGGTTTGATCCTCGAGCACGTCCTCGACCTCATCTACGACACGTTCAGCCCGGTGATTCCGTATGACCGCGTCGGGGTGGCGATCGTCGAGGACGAGGGCGAGCTTGTGCACTCTCGCTGGGCTCGCGCCGAGGCTGACAGCCTGACGATGGGTTCCGGCTACGCCGCACCCGTGTCGGAAGAAGCAGTGCGCGCGATACTTGCCGGCGGCAAGGCGCTGATCGTCAACGATCTGGAAACCTACTTGAGGGAGCACCCGGACTCGCAACCCACGCGCGATATTGTCGATGAGGGGATGCGCTCGTGTCTCATCTACCCCCTCACCGCCGCCGACAAGCCGATCGGCATGATGGTCTTCTCCAGCAGGCAGCCCGACACCTATACGGGGGCCCACGAAACCGCGTTTGGCCGGGTCGCGGCCCACGTCGCCGCGATCCTCGACCGCAGTCGCTTGTACGAACGTCTCGCCGACCTGAACTGGCAGCTTCGCGTCGCCCGAGACGCGCTGCAGTACCAGGCTACCCACGACAGCCTGACGGGCCTGTGGAACCGCTCGGCGATCACCGACAAGGCGGAACAGGAGATGGACCGCGCACGCCGGCAGCGGCGCCCGGTGGCGATCGTGATGTGCGACATCGACCACTTCAAGGCCATCAACGACGAGCACGGACACGTTGTCGGCGACACCGTCCTGCGGGCGGTGGCGGAGCGGCTCGAAGGGGCGCTGCGCTCGTACGAGGAGGTGGGCAGGTACGGTGGCGAGGAGTTCCTCGTGACGCTCTACGACTGCGATGTCGAGGCCGCGGCCAGCGCCATGGAACGCTTGCGGTTGGCGGTCGGAGCCGAGCCCATCGACACGCGCAAAGGCCAGGTCTCGCTGTCGATCAGTCTCGGGGCCGCCGTCAGCCCCGAAGCGAACGCCGATCTCGACGATCTCGTTCGCACCGCCGACGAGGCGCTATACGCCGCCAAGGACGCCGGCCGCAATTGCCACCGCGTGCGCCGCGTGGAAGCGAGCTCGTCGTGAGCGAACCGCGTGAAGCCAGGGCAACCGCGCCGGGCCACATGTACCGCACCATCGAGACCAAGATCCGCAGCGTCCTCGATCCGACGCACCTGGAAGTCGTCGACGAGAGCAACATGCACAACGTGCCCACGGGAGCCGAGTCGCATTTCCGCGTTTTGGTGGTATCGGAGAAGTTCCAGGGCCAGTCGCCGGTGCAGCGTCACCAGGCCGTCTACGCCGCACTCGCGGCAGAGATGAGGGACCACATCCACGCCCTCGGCGTGCAGACGATGACTCCTGCGGAATGGGCCGCAGATCGCGAGCGCACCCGGTCACCCCGGTGTCTGGGCGGCAACAAGGAACGGTCGTGAGCCCCTCCGGGCGCGGCCGCGTCGAGGCAATCTGGATCAAGCGCGCCCACGGAGGGGTCATGGACCCGCGAGATCGCGTGCAACTCGCGGCCGGCAAGGGAATCGTCGGCAACGCGGACCAGGGCGGCTGGCGCCAGGTCACCCTCATCGCCAAGGAGCGCTGGGAGGCCGTTACGGCCGAGCTCGGCGTAACGCTCGATCCCTCAGTCCGCCGTGCCAACCTCCTGGTCAGCGGCGTCGACCTGGTCGACGCGCGCGACAAGGTGCTGTCGATCGGCGGCACCCGCGTCCAGATCGTCAACGAAACCGCCCCCTGCCGTCGCATGGACGAGGCGCAGCCGGGGCTCCAAGATGCGTTGCGTCCCGACTGGGGCGGCGGCGCGTTCGGCTTCGTCGTGAACGACGGCGACATCGCCGTGGGCGACGAGGTCCGCTGGGCAGACAACGAGGAATGAACGACATGCGATCTAGGCTCTGGGCAGGATCCACCTTCGTTGCGCTGGCGACATTATTGGCCGTGCCGCTGGTGGCGGGCACGTCGCCGTCTGCCGCGCCGGCGAACACCCTCCCGTCTGCCGCGCAGGAGTCGTTACGTTTCCGTATCACGTTGACGCCCGCGGCCGAGCAGGGAATCGCCGATCTGGGTCTCGAAACGCCGGTGACCGGCCGCGTCTACGTGATCATCTCGAGCAGCGACCAGCGCGAGCCGCGCTTGCAGACGGGCCTGACCGGGGTTCCGCTCTGGGGCATGGACGTTCGCGGATTGGCCGGCGGTGGCTCCGTCCTCCTCGACAGCACGGATGAGGCGGTGATCGGCTACCCGCTCGAGACGTTCGCCGAGGTTCCGGACGGCTCGTATTTCGTTCAGGCGTTCCTCAACGTCTACACGACGTTCGAGCGCGCCGACGGCCACGTCGTGCACATGCACCTGAACTCGGGCGCCGGACAAAGCCCATTTCGCGCCCCCGGAAACGCCCACAGCGCGGTCGAGCAGGTGACCTTCTCCAGGCGTTCGCCGCGGCAAGTGGAGCTGCAGATCAGCGACGTGATTCCGCCCACCGAGCCCCTGAGGCAGGGGGACGTTCTGCAGCAGGGCAACCCGCGGGACAGCGAACGGGTCAAGTTCGTCAAGATTCGCTCGGATGTACTGAGCGAGTTCTGGGGACGCGACATGTACATCGGCGCCAACGTGCTATTGCCCGCCGGGTACGACGACGACCCCGATGTCTTCTACCCGACGATGTACTCGCAGGGCCACTTCCCGGGGGGCAGGGCGCCCTTCGGCTACCGCGAGCCCGGCGATCAGGGCGGCGGCCGCGGCGGAGGTCGCTCCTCGGGTTTCCGCGATTTCTGGCTCTCGGACGACGTGCCGCGGATGATCGCGGTGAGCATCCGTGACGCCAATCCCTACTACGACACGTCGTACTCGGTGAACTCCGTCAATGTCGGCCCCTACGGTACCGCCATCCACGAAGAGCTCATCCCGTACCTGGAGTCGCAGTTCCGCATGATCCCCGAAAGCTGGGCACGGACGCTGTCCGGCGGCTCGACCGGAGGCTGGGAAGCCGTCGCCATGCAGGTGTTCTACCCGGAGATTTACGGCGGCACCTGGGGCTGGTGCCCCGATCCCCTGGATTTCAACTACTACCAGATCGTCAACGTCTACGAGGACTCCAACGCCTACTACACCGAGTACGAGTGGATGAAGGTCGAACGACCCAACGCCCGCCGTCCCGACGGCAATGTGCGCTCGACCGTGCGCATGGAGAACCACTACGAGATGGCCGTCGGGCCGAACAGCCGCTCGGCGGGCCAGTGGGCCATCTGGGAAGCGGTGTATGGGCCGCTGGGACCGGATGGATATCCGGCGAGAATCTGGGACCCGGTCACCGGCGAGATCGATCCCGAAGTCGCCCGATACTGGTTGGAGAACTTCGACCTCACCAACTACCTGCGCAACAACTGGTCGGAAGTGGGTGAGTCGTTGCGCGGCAAGATCCACGTAGCCACCGGCGACATGGACACCTACTACCTGGAGCAGGGAGTCTTCCGGTTCCAGGAGCTCGTCGACAGCCTCGATGATCCGCCGGCCGATGCCAGCTTCGAATATGGCTACCGCCAGCCGCACTGCTGGATCGGCTACAGCCCGGTGCGGGAGGGCGAGAACCTCAGCAACGTCGAGTTCATCCGCATCGCCGCCGACCACATGCGCGCCAACGCGCCGGCGGGTACGCCGCATACTGGCTGGTATCGCTGAACCACTGACCGAGCATCGCCTGACCGAGCATCGGCTGACCGAGCATCGCCGGCTCCCCCGGGAAAGTTGCGCATCTGCCGGGACGGAGCGGCCGGTCCGCACACCGTCCCGGACCCGCGTTTGTCCAGGTTTTCCATCCCTGCAGCGAACCCAGATCCGGGCGCCAGGAGCCCCCATTCAGCGTCTTCGCCAACGGCTCCAAGTGCCCACCATCAATAGCGATTCGCCGGCAGTCGATGTCCACCGTAAGTAGTTGCCACCGCCGCCCTGACGTCCCCGTGGCGAAAGCAGTGAAACTTTTGGCCGCTCGAGCGTCATAGGAAACAGAAACCAGCGCCCCCCGATGGGCAAAGTTTCGAGCGAGACTCCCCGGGCAGGAGGTGGTCATGAGCGTTGCGAAGATGAGCACTCGGAAGTTGCGGAGCGTGGGACGCGTCGTCGGCGTCAGCCCGTCGCTGCTGAGCCGGTATACCTGGCTCGGCGGGCTGCCGACGGCGAAGCTCGGGCGTGTGGCTCGGGGCAGCGAGTGTCAGCTCATCCCTGCCGGGAACACGATCTTCAAGCAGGATGATGGCGCCGACGCAGTCTACATGTTGCTCGACGGCGAGGTGCACCTCGAGCGCACCGACACCGACGGCGAATGGGCTCGGCATCGACTGTTCGGTCCGTTCGCGTCGTTCGGCGACGTCGCCCTCCTGGGGGAGCCGAACCGTTATTACACGGCGAACACCGGGTCGGCGAGCGTTGTCGTCCGCACGCCGCTGTCGCTACTGCGGGAGGTTCTGGCATCGGACCCGAGGCTCGCCGAGGCCTGGATCCACGCGGTGAGCACCGATCTGCAGCGCCGTGAGCGGCGCCTGGCGGGCTCGGTGACCGCCTTGATCAACAACCCGGCCTTCCCCGACGCCGCCTGAGCGCGGGGAGCCGGACAGATAATTCATGAAGGGACCCTGCTCTTGGGGCGCCCGGTGCCGACGGATCGCCGGGCATAGCGGGGGAAACAGAAGGCAAAGTGGCGCGCCGCCCTCCCTCCAACTGGCCGCTACTTTGCCTTTTCCCTTTGGGGCAGGGAAAACGGAGAGGGCGCGGCTGCGCGGGTGCAGGAGAACCGATCACGGCGTTGCGCTTGGTTCAAGTGCTCGACGTACCTGAAGGCACGCCTCCGCGCTCGAACGCTGCGCGCCGCATCGGGTCAGTTCGAGACCACTCGGCGCTCGCCGGTGTCGACGTTGAATACGTGGATCTCGATTCCGCTATACGAGACACGCACGAGCACAGCCTCGGCGGTATTGCCGATAAACAG
>CBDUAS010000269.1:0-5977 GCA_965365185.1 uncultured bacterium
CGGCGGCGCGACGAAACTTCTCGGCCTCGAAGCTCTCCATGCCGAAGGCCTTGGCGATCCGGATGCCGGTGAGCGTCTCCTGCAGCAGCGTCGAGATGTCGCCGAGCCCCTCCTGCGTGTCGCGACTCGCACCGCGCATGCGGCGCCCCAGCCGCGTGATGATGCTCAACAGCGCCGGTGCAACCACCAGCACCGCCAGCGCCAGGCGCCAGTCTGTCCAAAACATCAGCCCCACCAGGCCGACAACCGTCATGCCGTCGCGTAGAACGTCGACCAGGACCCGCGACAAGACCTCCTGCACCGCGAGTACGTCCGCCGTGACCCGGGACATCAACGCTCCGGTGCGATGACGGGAATGAAAGTCCAGCGGCAGCAGCTCGAGATGGCGGAACAGATCGTTGCGTAGGTCTCGAACCATCGAGAAGCCCACCGCGCCCATCAAGTAGCTGGAAAGAAAGCGAGAGATCCCGAGCACGAGATAAAGGACCACCAGGCTGCCCGCCAGCGCCTGCAGGTACTCGGGCGTCACGTTTTGCTGCAGCGCCACGTCGACGATCGGCTCCAGCAGCGAGATGATGATCACCATCGCCGCCGCGACGCCACCCATCGCCGCGACCGCTGCGATCATCCGTGGGACGTACGGGCGCAGATAGCGGCGCAACCGGTAGAGGTTGTTCATGGGTGGGTTTCGTCGCACACCGCGGAGTGATCGGCGGACAACGGGTAGCCCGCGGCCTGCAAGACCGCGCGTGCGGCGCGATCGCTGGCGCCCGGCTCGCCAAGCTGCCGACGCACCTCCGCGAGGGCGGCCAGCACCGAGTCTCGACGCTCCTGGTGATAGAGCAAGTTAATGAGCTCGTCCGCAATGCGGGGGCCGGACACCTCCCCCTGCACCAGCTCCGGTACAGCGCGCCGGCCGGCGATCAGGTTGACGAGCGCGATATCGCGCACGCGAACCAGCAATTTGGCCAGATTATAGGTAAGCCATGAAGTCCTGTAAACGACCACCATGGGGGTGTCGGCGAGGGCTGTCTCGAGCGTCGCGGTGCCCGAGCAGACGGCTGCCGCCGCGGCGTGCTCCAGCGTGGCGTAATAGTCGTCCTCGATCAGGCGCATGCGCTCACCGAGTTGCGGAAAAGCCGCCAAAGCCTCTTCGTAGGCGCGGATGTCAAGCGACGGTGAGACCGGGACGAGGAATCGCGTACCGTCGTCTCGCGCGCCGAGCGCCGCGGCCGCCTCGAGCATGGGAGGCAACAGGCGCTCGACCTCGGATCGACGACTGCCCGGTAACAGGGCGATCCAGGTTTGACGCCGCGACACGTCGTGGCGGCGGGCGAACGCCGAGCGGTCGTCCCCCTCGCGCATGACATCGAGCAGCGGATGGCCGACGAAATCCACCGGCAACCCGGTGCCGTCGTAGAGGTCCTTCTCGAAGGGCAGAATGACGAGCATGCGATCGACCAGCCGGGCGATGGAGTGGATTCGACCGGAACGCCAGGCCCATACCTGCGGGCTGATGTAGTAAATGATCGGCACCTGCGGAATGCGCCTGCGCAGGCGGCGGGCCAGCGTCAGGTTGAAGTCGGGGTAGTCGATCAGCACGACGGCGTCGACGGCGCGCGTCTCGGCCGCATGCGTCAGGGCGCGCAGCGCCGCGCGCACGTCGCCCAGGTGACGCAGCACCTCGGTGATGCCCACCACGGCCAGGTTCTTCATGTGGTAGAGCAACTCCACGCCCGCCGCCTGCATGCGATCTCCGCCGACGCCCAGTATCTCGATGTTGTCGGAAAGTGCACGCATCGATTTCGCCAGGCTGGCTCCATGGAGATCGCCGGAAGCTTCCCCGGCGACCATCAAGACGCGGGTCAGCGCGGTGCCGCCCTCTGGTTTCTCCGCGGGGGTCTGGGGCATCCGGGCGATTCTACCCCGGCACAGGCGGGGGCAGAGAGGCCCATCCAGCGTGCTAGTATCTGGCCGATTTCCTCACCCCAACGGTGTCCTCTTCCGCGCCCGAAAGGGCCTTTTTTTCAGGGGTTTCGGACACCCGGCCCGATGAACATCGTCTTCGACTTTCGACCCGCGTTGATCCGGAGCACGGGCGTCGGAACCTACGTCCACAACCTGGTCAAGGCTCTGTGTGAGACCTACCCCACGGACACCTACAAGGTGTTCTCGGCGTCCTGGAAGGATCGGGTCGATCTTAGTCGTGCGCCCGCCGGAGCCGTGGTGACCGACCGCAAGATCCCCGTCCAGGTGCTCGACTGGGCCTGGCACCGCTGGCGATATCCGGGCGTTGAACGCTTCGTCGGTCCGGTCGACATCGCGCACTCGCCCTCTCCCATGCTGCTCCCCTGCCGCTCGGGGCGCACCGTGGTGACCGTGCACGATTGCTATTTCATGCGCCACCCAGAGGACGTGTTCGGACCGGTGCGGCGCGACTACGTGCCGCTCGCGCGACGAGCCGCAGCCGAAGCCGATGCCGTCGTCGTCGTCTCGCGAACCACGGCGGCGGAGGTCCAAGAGCTTTTCGGCGTCCCGGAAGACAAGATCTGGGTTACCCCGCTGGGAGTTGCGCCCGGCTTCTTCGACGCTGACGCCGGTGCGGCCGCCGGTTGGCTTGCGGCTCAGGGCATCGATCGCCCGTTCCTCCTGTTCGTCGGCCGCAGGGAGACGCGGAAAGACCTGGGGACTCTGCTGTCGGCCTTCGGCGAGCTCATCGGCCGCGGCGAAGATCTTCAGCTCGTGCTCGCCGGACCGGACGCGCCGGGCTGGGAGGAAACCTGGGCCGCTGTGCCACCTCGAGTCCGCGCGCTCACCCTTCTGATCCCGCACCAGCCGCCCGAACGCATCGCCTCTCTGTACGCGGCGGCGGCGATCCTGGTGATGCCGTCTCGCTGGGAGGGCTTCGGCCTTACCGGGCTCGAGGCGATGGCCGCGGGCACGCCGGTCGTTGCCAGCGAAGTCGGCTCGCTGCCGGAGATACTCGGGGATGCAGCCGCCTTCGCTGCACCGGGAGATCCCGTGGCGATGGCGGAGCAATGCCGCTCGATCCTCGGCGACGCAGCGGTTTCCGAGGAATTGCGCCAGCGGGGTCGGGCGAGAGCGTCGGCGTATCGCTGGCAGAATACGGCGCGCCTGACGCGCCAGCTCTACGCGCACCTGGGGTCGGCGTGAGGATCGGCATCGACGCCCGCGAGCTCACCGGCCAGCCGACGGGAGTCGGCCGCGTGCTGGCCGGCCTGGTGGGCGCCTGGCCCGAGGATGACGAGATCGTCTTTTACGCCCGCGAACCGTTGCCGTGGGAGTTTCTCTCGGGGCATCGACGCGCCCGTGTGGTCTCCGGCCCGACGCGTGTTCCGGGCGCCGTGTGGGAGCAGGCCGTGCTGCCGTCACTGCTTCGCCAAGACGGCATCGAGGCGCTCTTCTCTCCTGCCTACGGGATGCCGGTCGCCTCACCCTGCGGGGTCATCGTCGGAATGCATGATTGTGCCTGCGAGGCCACACCTTGGGAGTTCACCTGGCGCGAGCGGCGTCGACGCCAGTGGGCCGCCCGTCAGGCGAGCGCGCGCGCGCGTTTCCTCTTCACCGGCTCGCGCTTTGCCGCGGCGGAGATCGAGCGCTGGTATGCGGTCCCGGAGAGCCGCGTCGTCGTTGCCGACTACGGGCTCGACGATTCCTTTCGTCGCATCGAGCCGCAGAGCATCGAACGGGTACGCGAGCGGTACGGACTCCGGGGACGAAACGTGCTTTTCGTCGGAGCGCCGCTGGGAAGAAGGAACCTGGCGCATCTATCGACGGTCACTGCCGAGCTCCGCGCCACTCGTCCGGACGTCGGCATCTGTTTCGTCGGGCCGCGACAAGCAGGCAATGCGACACCGAGCACCGATGAACAGGCCCGATGGCTCGGCTACGTGCCGTCGCGGGACCTTCCCGCGATCTACGCCGCCGCCGCCGTGGTGGCATACCCGTCGAGCTATGAGGGCTTCGGCTTTCCGGTGCTCGAGTCGCTCGCCTGTGGCACCCCGGTGGTGGCATCGGCCGCCGGCTCGCTGCCGGAGATCTTCGACGGCAGGGCCTGGCTGGTCGACGATTCGCGCCAGCAATGGCTGGAGGCACTGGCAACGCTCCTTGACGACGACACGGCGCGTGACCGCTGGACGGCGAAGGGAAGGCCCTGGGCGCTGCGACGACGATGGGGCCCCGCAGCACGCTTGCTGCGCCACCTCTTACGGGAGGCGGCAAGACCACGTGCGGGCGATCCATCGTGAGCCGATCGGCAAGGGCTCGGAATAGGACGGAGGGGGCCCCGCGATACGACGTCGTCGTGGTGAGCTACAACCAGCGCGATCGCCTGCTCGATTGCCTGGCGTCAGTGGCTTCCACGGCGACCGAGGCCCATCTCGTGGTCGTCGACAACAACTCCGTCGACGGCAGCGCAGAAGCAGCGCGAGACGCCTTTCCCCGAGCCGACGTGCTGGCCTTGGATACCAACGTGGGATTCGGCACGGCTGTCAACATCGGCGCCGCACGGGGCAGCGCTCCGTTCATTCTCTTGCTCAACAACGACGCGAGACTGAGACCCGCGGCCCTGGACCACATGGCGGCGGCACTGGATGACCCGTCCGTGGCGGCAGCCGGGCCGAAGCTGCTGGACGCCGAGGGTGCCATCGAGCTGTCACTCGACCGTACGCTGAGCCCTTGGAGCGAGGCCCGTTTCACCCTCCTGGGGGCCCTGTACCGCGATGGTCGAGGGCCGGCGGCACCGCGGGTCCGGCGCCGATACGCACGGTCCTCCGACGTGCGATCGATAAGCGGTGCCTGCATGCTGCTCCGCCGCGAGGCGTTCGATCGAATCGGCGGCTTTGACGAGCGCTTCTTCCTCTACGCCGAGGATGTCGACCTTTGCCGCCGCCTGCGCGCATCCGGGTGGAGGCTCCGGTACGTGGCCGAGGCGGTCGTCGAGCACGCCCGCGGCGCCAGTCGGGCCACCGCACCGAAGGTGTCGACCTTGCACTATCGGCGCAGCCAGATAGCGTTCTATCGGAAGCACTCCGGTGTGCTTGCAACGCTGGCGCTGCGCTTCTACCTCGCGCTGCGTTTTGCCATCAGGCGCTTGCTCGCGCGCAACGAGGACGAACGAGAGTTCGCCGCCGACCTGTTGCGTGTGGCCTTGCGCGAGTCGGGTGAATGATGCGAGTCGTCATCGACGCCAGAAAAGCGGCGGACTACGGCATCGGCACGTATATCCGCCGCCTGGGCGAAGCATGCGCTGCCCTATCGCCCGCCGATCAATTCGTCTTTCTCGGCAGGCTCGATCCCGGGGCGCGCACGCCGGCGGTGCCGTTCGGCAGCGGCGGCGAATTCCACTGGCCGGAGGGGACCAACATATCCTGGGAATCGAACACCTCCGCCAACTACGGGTTCAACGAGCTGGTGACGGTCTCGCTGCAAGCACGCCGGCTCGAGGCCGACGTCTTCCATGCGCCCCACTACGTCTACCCGCTCATGCTGCCGTGCCCCGGGGTGGTGACGATCCACGATTGCATCCACCTGCGCTTCCCGGGACAGCTTCCCAACCCGGCGGCGGCGCTGTATGCGCGCCTGATGATCCATCGCGCCGTTCGCTCCGCTCGGCGCGTCATCACCGTGTCGAACGCTACCCGCGCCGACCTCGTCGAGCTGGTGAATGCGGACGCCTCCAAGATCGAAGTCATCCCGCACGGATGCGATCCCTATTTCCTCGAATCCGTCGACCGGGACGAGCTCGCGGCAACGCGGAAGGCGCACGATCTCGATCGCCCGTTCCTGCTCAGCGTCACCAACATCAAGGCCCACAAGAACCTCAAACGTCTTCTGCAGGCGTTCGGTACGCTGTCCGCTGACTATGAAGACCTCGAGCTGGTGATCGTCGGCGGCAAGCTCGACGAGCATCCCGACTTGCAGCGGGAATGCGTAGATTGCGGCGTCGGCGCGCGCC
>CBDUAS010000270.1:0-5962 GCA_965365185.1 uncultured bacterium
ATGACCGTATTACGACCGATATAACCACGGAATAGTTGGACGACAGCCGGATCCACGGGCCGACGTTCACCAGGTCGGTGCCGGCGCCGCCGACCAGCGACGCGGCCGGCACGTCGGCGTTGTCGAGGCGATAGAGCGCCTGCGGCTCTCGCGCCTCGGTGCCGTTGTACACGTACATGCGCGTGCGCCCGCCCTGGACGGTGAGGTCGAACATGGCCAGGTCGCGGAAACGCGCCCCGCCGACGACGGCAAACACCGGCTTGAAGGATGCATCGCCCCCTTCCAGCGATGGCGCCGAGCGGTGGATGGCGTTGTTCCATGCCGAGGCGTAGACGATTTCCGGATTGCGTGGGTCGAGCTTCACGTGGCGAACGCCGAACATGGTGTCGCCGACACCGGCTCCCAGGTGGGGGTTGGGGGGAATCACCGGCCCCAGCGGCGGGGTCCAGATCAGCGACCAGCTCTGGCCGCCGTCGACCGTCTTGTACAGGCCGACACGCGGCTGCGGGAATCCCGGCGTCTGCGTCTGGCCACCTCGCACCGCCGTCATGCCCAGCATGGCGCTGGTGGTGGCGACGTAGATGACGCTCGGGTTGTTCGGGTGAATCACGACCGTGGAGATGCCGCGGGTAAAGGTGAAGTCCATCGCCACGGGTGAGACCGGCGCGTCGAGCACCATCGTCGGCACGCGGGTCCAGTCGTCGCCGCCGTTCGTCGATCGATACAGCCCCGTACCGGCTCCCGAGTTGTTCGGCTGGTTGGTCTCGCCGGTGCCGACGTAGATGGTGTTGCCGGTCGGATCGTTGGGATCGACCGCGAGCGCACCGATGCTGTTGGTGCCGATGCCGCGCGACACC
This sequence comes from uncultured bacterium, assembly GCA_965365185.1. Taxonomy (GTDB): domain Bacteria; phylum Acidobacteriota; class UBA890; order UBA890; family UBA890; genus CBDCGW01. The sequence continues at coordinate 858 of CBDUAS010000270.1, forward strand.
CAGCGCCACTGCGGATCCTCGGTGTTCATGGCGTCGTCCGTGCGCCACACGCCGCCGCCGGCGGCGCCCACCCACAGTCGGCAGGGGCCGGTCAGCGTGCATTGCGGCGAGATCGCCAGCGCCGCCACCCGCCCGGAGAAGTTCTCGTTGCCGAACGTGCTGACCTCCGGGCCGAGGCTCTCCCACGCCGCCTCGCCGGTCGATTCGCCCCCGTCGTAGGCGATGCTGCGGAAGACCCAGTACCTGCGGTTGGCGGCCTGCACGACGAGGGGGTGGGCCGGCGTTGCCGGATAGGCGCGCTCGTAGGCGAGCAGGTCGGCGTAACCGAGCGGCTCGTGGGGCGGTGCGGCAGGCGACGACGGGACCGTCCACGGATCGGCGCTCTGCGCCGCCGCGGCGCCGGCCACCAGGACGGCGAGCGCCAGGGCGCGAGCTGGAGTTTGCAGGAAGGTTGCGCGCATCCTCAGAGGATACATGCGTCGCTGTGCCCACCGCACGGCGTGGACAGGATCTGTCGGGGCACTTGCCTACCGCCTTCCGAGCGACGTTCTCCGCGGGGCCGATTGCCAACGCCGCCGGCCGGCTTCTACAGTGCCCGCCATGCGCACGATCGACAGCTCCGGTGATTCCTCCTCCGTTTGGGGGCGCATGCGCCGCGATGCGCGGACGCTGGTGCGCATCGCCGGCATGACGTTCGCCTATCTCACCGTCGGTGCCCGCATCCGTCGCGCCTATCGCGCCAGGCAGGAGGCCGGCGAGACTTTCTGGGTCGACGAGCCGGACCGATGAGACCCCACCGGCCGCCGCCCCCGGATTACGCCTTCGGGTACCGCCATCCGCCGCGCCCGGGCAACGACATCAACGGCCTCGGTGTGGCGGAGGAGTCGCGCCCCACGCCGGTGTTTCATCGTCAGGGGGAAGCCACCGACTGGCAGGCGCTCGACGACTTCTTCAGCTTCATCAACCCCTGGTCGGTGGTCGTCAACATGGTGCGCAACACATGGCAACTGCGGCGCAGCGACGGGCCCGTCGCGCCCGCGCGGCGCGCGGTCGACGATCCCGCGACGATGGCCGCCGAGATCAAGGGCGTCGCCAGGCGGGAGGGCGCCGCACTCGTGGGCATCACCCGGATCACCGCGGCGGATCTGTATCAAGGTCGGCAGGTCCGGTACGAGTACGCCGTTTGTATCGGTCTCGATATGGACCGCGAGGAGATGGCCTTTGTTCCGCAGGAGCGCGCCGCGGCAGAGGTCATGCGCACCTACCGGGAGATCTCCGGCATCGCCATCCGCGTCGCCACGGCGATTCGCGCCATGGGCTGGGAGGCAAAGGCCTACGGCAACCCCAACGTCACCGATATCCTGCACATCCCGCTCGCCGTTCGCGCCGGCCTCGGGCAGCTCGGCAAGCATGGCTCGATGATCAGCAAGGAGCACGGCTCGAACTTCCGCCTCGCGGCCGTGCTCACCAACCTGCCGCTGGCTCTTGATGAGCCCGTCGACATCGGTGTCGACGATCTTTGTCGCACCTGCAGGCGTTGTGTGCTGGACTGTCCGGCCGACGCGATCTCCGACGAAAAACAGCTCGTTCGCGGCCAGACCAAGTGGTACGTCGACTTCGACAAGTGCATCCCGTACTTCGTCAAAACGTACGGCTGCGCCATCTGCATCGAGGTTTGCCCCTGGAGCGAGCCGGGCCGCGGTGTGCAACTCGCCGAGCGGCTGCTGCGCCGGCGCCGGGATGCGGGTCCCGCTGTCCCACCTGGCGCAAGCTCGTGATCGATCTACCGGGAGCTCACGACGAGCCCGCCACCGCCGAGGGCGACACGTTGGCGTTGACGCGGAAGAAGTTGTCGGGGTCGTACTTGACCTTCACCTGGCGCAGGCGCTCCATGTTGCCGGCGAAAGCAGCCCCCACCTGCTCGTCATCGTCCTGGTCGAGGTAGTTGGAGTAGACACCGCCGGACAGGTACGGGCTCATCGCCGAGTGAACCTGCCGAGCCCAGGAGATGACCTTGTCGTCGTCGGACGGCTGCAGCCAGCCCGTCCAGATGCCGAGCTGGAACTCCGCGTCGCGGTGCGGGAAAGCCGTAGCATGCGGAGCGACACGATTGACCGCGCCGCCCAGTGACTCGAATCCGGCCAGCGACAAGGCACCCGTGAGCGACGGCGCGTGGGCCGCGAACGTGTCGATGGCCTCGTCCGACAGCTCCCGCTGAAACCCCGACTTCCAGTAGTAGCGCGCACCGTGGGGAACGCCGGCGTTGAACGACTGCTGCAGCGCGGTGTAGGGCATCGGCTCGACGAAGCGCAGAAACGGCTCGCCGAACGACGCGAGCGGCGCCAGCACCTTCCGCCCCGCGGCGAGATCGGCGGAGTAGCAGGCGATGATGGCGAACGCGGGCTTGCCCTGTAAATCCGCAGGAAACGGGTCCGCCGGCGGCACGTTCAGGGCGATCGCCAGAGCGTACAGCTCGTCGGGGGCTCGCAGCGTCAGGTCGCGATAGAAGCGCAGCGCCTTGGCAGTATCCGCGATCGGATAGAACGCCTGGCCCACGAGAACTTCCGGGCCGACCCGATGAAGCTGGAACTCGAACTCGGTGACGACGCCGAAGTTGCCGCCGCCACCGCGGAGCGCCCAGAACAGGTCGGCGTTCTCGTTCTCGTCGGCGCGGATGATCTCACCCCCGGCGGTGACCACCTCGGCGCCGATGAGGTTGTCGCACGCAAGCCCGAAGCGACGGCACAGGTAGCCGACCCCGCCGCCGAGCGTCAGGCCGCCGACGCCGGTCTCGGAAACGATGCCCGCGGTGGTGGCGAGACCGTGCTCCTGGCAGGCGGCGTCGAGCTTGCCGAGCTGCGCACCTCCCTGGATGCGCGCCGTTTTCGCCTCCGGATCGACGCTGGCCGCGTCCATCAACGACAGGTCGATCATCAATCCGTCGTCGCAGACCGCCTTGCCGGCGACGCTGTGCCCGCCACAGCGGATCGACACCGGCAGGCTCTCGGCGCGGGCGAAATTGACGCAGGCGACCACGTCGTCGGTGTCTTCGCAGCGGGCGATCATCGCTGGTCGCCGATCGACCATGCCGTTCCAGACTTGACGCACCTCGTCGTAGTCGGCGTCGTCGGGCAGCACGACGCGGCCGGCCAGGGAGTGTCGAAAGGCGTCGACCGCGGATGGATCAGGCATGGCAAAGCTCCAGGTTGAGACGTTTCGGCGGAGTAGCGAGAACCGCGTCGAACCCTACAAGCGAGCGGTGAGTAGGGCAACGTACAAGGCCGCTACGGCACCAGGGGCACGTCATCGGCTTGGCTCTTACCTCAGGGCGGACATCGGGCGGCGTAGGATGAGGGTGCCTTCCATCAGCGCGCGATCGAAGTTGATGAAGCCGTTCGCCAGGTAGATCTCCTCCGGCGTGCAGTCGTAGAGCAACTTGACCTCCCGGTCGCCCTTGCGGAAGTCGCTCGTCACCAGGAGCGCAACCAGGCCGTTGCGGGCGCCGCCGACGAAAACGTCGACCTCGTCGCCGTCGGTGCCGACGGTGCCGTTGACGTAGCCGTAATCCAGCGGGTAGATGATCTCGGGATAGCGGGGGTGCGGCGAGCCGTGCGGTCGATCCACCGTGATGCCGTTGGCGCGGATACGAGCCTCCCAATCCGCCCAATCGAAGCGCCCATCCGTGACGTGTTCCGGAGACAGATCCGCCCCCTCAGGGGGCGCGGACCCCGGTTTCCTCGACGGGCTGTGGCTCATCAGGCCTCGGGTCGTCGCACGGCGAGCGCTCGACTGCCGTGTTTGCTTCGCGAGATCCGCAGCTTCATCTTCAGGCTGCTTCGACCTGCATTCTACCTTCCTTGGTCGCCCGGTCTTGGCGGCCCGCTCAGAGCTCGACGACAGCGCCGTTCGTCTTGCTGAGATGGTCGCCCGCGACCTGACGCCGGCACGCGATCCATTGTGTCGACACGTCTTCTTCCAGTAGTCTTCGACGGCCACCGAGGGTGGGTTTCCGGGCCTCGGCACAGCTTCGATGGCCACCGATGGTCCGAACGATTTCGACGGCCACGGTCGGTGGACTTCCGGCCTCGAAACGACTTCGAGGGCGAGCAAGGAGGCTTTCATGCGAAACCTCATAGCGGTGGTGTTGGCCGGCCTGCTGGCGCTCATCGGGCTGGTCGTCTTCATGCGGATGTCGCAGAGTCGCGACGTCCGCCCCGTAGCCGAACGAGCCGATACGACAGCGGCCGACAGGGCGGCGATCGATCGACTTCGTGACGCCTATCAAGCGACGTTCACGGCAGGCGACGTGGACGGACATGTCGACCTGTATGCGGAAGACGCGCGTGTCCTGCGCAACGCCAATTCGATTCTGGTCGGCAGGGAAGCCATTCGAGCTGCCGCACAGGAGGGCTTCAGCCAGCTCGAAAGCGAGTTCCACTCTTCCTCGGAGCAGGTCGAGTTGATGGGCGACGTCGCTTTCGACCAGGGAACGTTCGAGCTCACCCAGACGTCCGTGGAAGGCGGCGAGACCAATGTCTTCTACGGCAGCTACGTTCTGATCTCGCGAAGACAGTCGGACGGGTCCTGGAAGATCAGTCGATACATATGGAACAACAGGCCAGGTCCGCCGGTCGACCGCTAGCGCCCGTCGTCACATCCAAGGGGCCGGAGCAACATCGACCTCGACGATCGCCTCAGTGGCCTGTGCGCCGCCAGCCGCAGCTGCGAGGCGGCGGTGGCCTTAGAGAAAGGTCCTGCCGCCACCAGCTCGTTCGAACGGCTGTAAAGGCGCCCCCATCGGCCGTTTGGCGCGAACCCCGCCAGGGCCTGAAGCAATTCAATTCGCCGTGTCACCGTTGATCGCCGCCGGCCCCTCAGTTTAGGCTCTCGCCATCCTCGTCGGCAGGGAGCCGTCATTTTGATCGGCAAAACCCTCGGTCATTATGAGATTCTCGGACCGCTCGGTTCGGGCGGCATGGGGGAGGTGTATCGGGCGCGCGACGCCAACCTCAAGCGTGAGGTTGCGATCAAGGTTTTGCCCGAAGCGCTGGCGGCTGATCCCCAGCGCCTGGCGCGGCTCGAGCGCGAGGCCCGCCTGCTCGCAT
>CBDUAS010000271.1:0-5961 GCA_965365185.1 uncultured bacterium
AAGAGCGGCTCGTGTACGTGGTGCCACTCACCGCGGCGATCATCTTCCTGCTGCCGTTCCTGAACTTCGAATCGATCGTCAAGTCGCTCATCGTCATGATGTCGGTGCCGTTCGCCCTCATCGGTGCCATCTGGCTGCTGTGGTATCTGGAGTACAACCTGAGTGTCGCCGTATGGGTGGGCATCATTGCCCTCGCCGGCGTCGCCGCGGAGACCGGCGTGGTGATGATCGTCTATCTGGACGAGTTCTATGAGAGGTACCGCGCCGAGGCACGCCTGTCGTCGAAGGAGGCACTGCGGGAGGCCGTGCTCGAGGGGGCAGTCCAGCGCGTGCGCCCCAAGATGATGACGGTGGCCGCGACCATATTCGGACTGCTGCCGATCATGTGGGCGACGGGAGCTGGGGCAGACATGATGAAGCGTGTCGCCGCGCCGATGGTCGGCGGCATGGTGACCTCGACGGCCCTCACCCTGCTCGTCATTCCGGCCCTGTACGCAACCTGGCGCGGCTGGCAACATCGCGGCGACTTTCGCAGCCCGGATGCCGCCGACTGAGTGCGCATGGCGTGTCAAGCGAACGTCGCCGGACGTCCACTTGCATACTATACTCTGGTAGGGTATCCGGGCGGGGCCATGGACAGCTCATCGGAATGGCGCCAACGATCCGAGCGGAGGGAGGAATCTCATGGCGGCAGGCAATGGCAACGAAGACACTGCGCTGGTAGAAGTGGAGGTCGAGGGTATGTCCTGCGCGTCGTGCGTCGCACACGTCGAGAGCGCCCTGAACGCGGTCCCGGGCGTCGACGAAGCGACCGTCAACCTGGCGACGCGCAAGGCGACCGTGCGCTACGCATCCGAGGCCGTAGGCGTCACCGGGATGGTCGATTCCGTGCGCCAGGCGGGTTACGACGTCGCTCTCCGGAAGGTCTCGTTGAAGGTCGGCGGAATGAGTTGCGCCTCCTGCGTATCGCACGTCGACAAAGCGCTCTCCGCGGTCCCCGGCGTGGTCAGTGCCAGTGTGAACCTGGCCACCAACACCGCTACGGTGGAGGTGGTCCGCGGCGCCGCTGACACCGCTGAGCTGGTGAACGCCGTCACACAGGCGGGCTACGAGGTCGTCAAGGACGACGGCGAGTCGGACGACGAGGAGGCCGAAGACCCCGACGAGCGCATGATGCGGGAGGCGCGCTTCCGCATGTCGGTGGCCTGGGCATTCACCCTGCCGATCATCGGCTGGATGCTCGCCGAGATGCTCTTCGGCATTGTTTGGCCGAGCCGAGCGGCGTTCGACGCCGGAATGGTCCTGCTGGCGACGCCCGTGCTTTTCTGGGTGGGCCGCCCCACCTACCGAGGCGCCTGGGCCGCCGCGCGGCACGGTCACGCCAACATGGACAGCCTCATCGCCCTGGGTACCGGTGCCTCCTACGCCAGCGGACTGGCGACGTTCTTCCTGCCGGTCGCCAGCTACGCCGGCGTTGCAGCGATGATCATGGCCTTCCACCTCACCGGTCGCTACATCGAGGAAGCAGCCAAGGGACGCGCATCCCAAGCGATCCGCAAGCTGGTGGAGCTGGGCGCCAAAACGGCGCGCATCCTCGTCGACGGCCGCGAGGTCGAGGTGGCGGCTGAAGATCTCTCTCCGGGCGACGTAATGGTCGTGCGCCCCGGTGAGAGTGTCCCCACCGACGGCGTGGTGCTGGAGGGGGAAAGCACGGTCGACGAATCGATGGCAACCGGTGAGTCCTTGCCGGTTTCGAAAGCGGCAGGCGACGAGGTGATCGGCGCGACCATCAATCAGGCCGGGCTGCTGAAGATCGAGGCGACGAAGGTCGGCAAAGACACGTTTCTTTCGCAGGTGATCAAGCTCGTGGAGGAATGCCAGGGCACGAAGGTCCCCATCCAGGAGTTCGCCGACCGGATCACCGGGGTGTTCGTCCCGGTGGTCTTGGGTATCGCCACGGCCACGTTTCTCGCCTGGCTCCTGATCCCCGGTGTCATGCGGCCGCTGATGGAGCTGGGCTCGTTCTTGCCCTGGATCGATGTGACGCCCGGGGTGTTGACGCTGGCGGTCGTCGCCACCGTGGCCGTTCTGGTGATCGCCTGCCCCTGTGCTCTCGGGTTGGCCACACCCACGGCGCTGATGGTGGGCAGCGGCATGGGAGCCGAAAGCGGCATCCTGATCCGCTCCGGAGAGGCCATCCAGACCCTGAAGGACGTCCGCGCGATCGTCTTCGACAAGACCGGGACGATCACCAAGGGGAAGCCGGAGCTCACCGACATCACCGTAGTCGACGGGTTCGAGGAGGCCGACGTCCTACGGTGGGCCGGCTCCGCGGAGCGCGGCAGTGAGCACCCGCTGGGACGTGCCATCGTCGAGCGGGCCGACGCCGTCGACCTACCCCTGGCAGACCCGGAGAACTTCTCCGCGGTGCGGGGGAAGGGCGTCACCGCTTCGGTGCACGGCAGCACCGTGCTGGTCGGATCCCGCACGCTGATGCGCGATCAGGGCGTGGACCCCGAGCCGCTCGAGCAACAGATGGAACAGCTCGAGGAAGAGGCAAAGACCGCCATGCTGGTAGCCGTCGACGGCGTCCTCGCCGGGGTCGTCGCGGTTGCGGATACGCTCAAGGAGGATTCGATCGAGGCCATCAAGCGGATGCACGGAATGGGGATCCAGACGGCGATGATCACCGGGGACAACCGGCGCACGGCGGAAGCCATCGGCCGCGAAGTCGACATTGACCACGTGTGCGCGGAGGTTCTCCCCGACGGGAAGGTCGACGAGATCCGGAAGCTCCAGGAGCGATTCGGAATCGTCGCCATGGTGGGCGACGGCATCAACGATGCCCCCGCGCTCACCCAGGCCAACGTCGGCATCGCCATCGGCACGGGCACCGATATCGCGATCGAAGCATCCGACGTGACGCTGGTGAGCGGTCGTCTCTCGGGAGTCGTCAGCGCCATCAAGCTGAGCCGGGCGACGTTCCGCAAGATCAAGCAAAACCTGTTCTGGGCGCTCTTTTACAACGTTGTGATGATCCCGCTGGCGATCATCGGATGGATGCATCCGGTGCTTGCGGAGATCGCCATGGCGACCTCGTCGGTGAGCGTTGTGACCAATGCCAACCGCCTGCGCAGAGTGGACATCAGCTCCGGTTCCTCCCCCGACGCGGATCCGATCGCCACGGGGGCGAAACCATCGACCCTGGCCGTGCCCCAGGCAAGATGAGGGGCCTTCCAGCCCCGACAGGAGACCGAGATGACCCCTAGCAAGCCCGAGCGCGGGACGCCGCATTACGAGGAGCTCAATCGACTGCGTCGCATCGAAGGGCAGGTGCGGGGTCTGCAACGCATGATCGAGGAAGATCGTTACTGCATCGACATCATCACCCAGGTTCGCTCGGTGCGGGCGGCGCTGGCCCGGGTATCGGACTCGGTCCTGGAGCGACATCTGAACCACTGCGTCGCCCGCGCGTTCACCTCCGGCAGCCGCAAGGAAAAGGAAGCCAAGCTGCAGGAGGTTCTCGCCGTCATCGAGAGGGCACGCCATTGAGCCGGCCTGGGTTTCCTGTCCGTTATTGACGGAGGTCTGCGCTTTACCCTTCCCGTCGATGCTGGCAGGATCTCGTGGCCTGCGAGGCTGGTCGCAAACCGGAGTCTGAATACATGAGAGCCCCGAAGCTCGTTGCATCCCTCCTGTTGTCGGCACTGTCGGTCGGCTCGGTCGGCTGTATCGCCGACGCCGGCGATGCAGACGACGACGGCCGCGCGGCGTCGGGCAAAACACCTGGCACGGCGGCCCCGCTGGTCACACCGGCCGCTGCCGGAAGCGCCGAGCCGAATCTGTTCAGCGTGGCCCCTGGTGCGGTTTACATGAGCTGGCTGGAGCCGGCGAGCAGCGAGGGCGTCGCACCGGCTTCGACGCGACGCGGGCGATTTGCGCTGCGGTTTTCGCGGCTCCAGGCCGACACCTGGTCGGCACCGCGCACCATCGTCGAGAGTGACGACCTCTTCGTCAACTGGGCGGATTTCCCTTCACTCATCGCCGCCGGGGACACCCTGGTGGCCCACTGGCTCGAGTTGAACGGCGGTCGGGGCACGAGCTACGACGTGCACATCAGCCGCTCGGCCGACGGCGGCGAAACCTGGGAAGAGTCCATCGTGCCGCACGCCGACGGCACGCCGACGGAGCATGGCTTCGTCTCTCTGGTACCGGAACAGGAGGGCGGGTTCACCGCCGTCTGGCTCGACGGGCGTAACTTCGCCGGCTTCGACCCGTCTGCGGCCGGCGCCGCGGGAGAACAAACGGCGTCGATGACGCTCAGGGCGTCGCGCTTCGACGCCGATGGTCTGCAGGGGCCCGAAATTCTGCTTGACGAACGCATTTGCGACTGTTGTCAGACGTCTGCGGCGTACGTGGGAGATACTCTCCTGGCCGTGTATCGCGACCGCTCGCCGGAGGAAATTCGCGACGTCTGGGCGGTGCGCCGAACATCTGGTGGGTGGCAGCAACCGGCCCGGCTGTCGCACGACGACTGGCAGATCCCGGGCTGCCCGGTGAACGGCCCCGCCATCGCGGCGGCGGGCGACAAAGCCGCGGTCGTCTGGTTCTCACTTCGTGACGGCGACCCGGAGGTGAAAGTCGCATTCACAGGCGACGCCGGCGTGTCGTTCTCGGAAGCGATTCTCCTCGACCGGGGAGCCACAGCAGACGTCGACGGCTCCGACCCGCGACAGGTCGCGGGACTCGCCGATGCCAGCAGCACAGCGGCGCCGATACCGCTCGGCCGCGTCGACGCCGTTTGGATCGACGAGAACCGCGTTGCCGTGACCTGGATCGTGAGTCGCGGCGGCGAGGCCGATATCGTGCTGCAAACCGTCGACGCTCAGGGCAATACCGGGCAGCGGTACACCGTCGCGACCACCGGGTCGGGTCGCGCCAGCGGGTTTCCAAGGATGGTCCGCCAGGGCGACCGGCTGGTGATCGCCTGGACGGACACCAGCGGCGACCCCCCCGCGGTCAAGGCCGCCACGATCACGTTGCCGGCTCGCTGATCCGGACAAGCATGTCCTCGTGCCCCGAGGCATCGCGGCGGAAGAGCGCCGCCTAGAATAGACGGCATGAAGCGCGTCTTCGTCATCGAGAACCCCGCTGCCTCCCGATCGAGCTCCCGTGGACTGCGACGCGTCACGGATCGCCTGGTCGCGACGGGGCACGAAGTGGAGAGCTCCCGAACCGCCGGCCCGCGTGACGCAACGCGCCTGGCAGCCGCGGCCGCTGCGGGAGGTTTCGACATCGTCGCCGTCTACGGTGGCGACGGAACGGTCATGCAGGCCGTCGAGGGGCTGCAAGGAACGTCCGCTGTTCTCGCAATCATTCCGGGGGGCACGAGCAACCTGCTGGCAAGCAATCTGCGCATCCCACGCAGCCCGCTGAAGGCGGCCTCGATGATCGCTGCGGGCGAGGCACGCAGCATCGATCTGGTGCGTCTCCAAACCAGCGAGGGGACGCGATTCTATGCCGTCGGCGCCGGCACCGGGTACGACGCCGACATGATGGCGGAAACGACGACGGAACAGAAAGGGCGCTGGGGTGTGTGGGCGTACGTCGGCTTCGTTCTCCGCACGGCCCATCGGATCCGGCCGAAGCCGCTCACCGTGACGGTCGACGGAAGCACCATTCGCACCGAGGCATCGTCGATCATCGTGGCGAACTGCGCCGAGATTCTGCCGCCGTTGCTCAAGCTCGGCCCCGAGGTGACCATCGATGATGGCGTCCTCGACGTCATCCTGATCAAAGCACGTGGATTCGCCGGAGCAACGATCGCGGTGTGGAACATGCTGCTGCTGCGCGAGACCTCGCGGGTACGGCGAATCCGCGGCCGGGAAGTCCGCGTCGAGACCGACGAGCCGCAGGTGGTGCAGGCCGATGGGGACATCTGCGGCATGACGCCGTTTACGG
>CBDUAS010000272.1:0-5956 GCA_965365185.1 uncultured bacterium
CCTCGAAGTGCTTCGCCTTCCCGTAGTTCGTTTGCAGGGCGTTGAGGTGCTTTCGGCGCCAGGGCTCGTCTTCCCTGACCTCGACCTCGCAGATGTCTTGCGGGAACCTGTGTCGCACCGGCACCGTGATCCATTGCGGCCCGGCTGTCCCCTTGATGCGGTTGCGGTTTTGCCACTCGTTCTTCTTGAACTGCACGTCGTCCAGGAGAACGAAGACATCTGCCTGGTCCAGCTTGTCGAAGAAGCCGATCCACGGCAGGTACTGCGGTTGGTGTGCAGCCAGGATCGTCATCCGTCGCCTCGTTCGACTGATCTCGGATGGTGCGCTGTCATCGATCGATGAAGATGGGATTGGAAACCAGGTAGGCAGCTCGCGTCGCTCGCACGACGACTCTGTAATAGGCGCTTTGTGTTCCTGCTTCGAGGGTGTTCTGCAAGCGGTATGCGAAGGGCGTGGTTCCTTCGACCCGTTCGATCAGGTGGCCGTCCCGCACCACCTCGACGGAGATCGTCGTGCCCTTCCCGCTCGCGTCCTGCACGTTCAGGTTCAATTCCACGTCCACGTCGCCGGCCGCGGCTGCAATGAGCTTCTGTCCGGAGCGCGCCACCGCGCGGGGTGCGTCGACCGGCCGGGGGGCGATGGCCGCAAGGAAGTACTCCTGCAGACGCAGGTCCGGATGCCCTTCGTCGCGTCGCGCGGCGTAGCTGCGGCCGCACGACAGCGCCGCGAAGACCGCTTCCTCGGTGCGCTCGCCGGTCAGCACCACGGTGAGCACGTCGCCGATGCTCTTCCCCGCGTGGCCGGTAGCGTGGAAAGCGGATTCGCCGATGATCCAGGGTGGCGTGGATCGGTGGCCGGCCTGAAACGATCCCAGGGCGCGGTCCCACTCTCCTCCCGGCTCCCACGACGTCACGGTGTCCGCATAGACGCCGCCGAAGCCCGTGTAGTCGTGCGTCATTGCCAGCACTTCGGGGTAGGGGGCGGTGGAAAGCCGAACCGTGAGGGGGCCGAGGCGCCGGTCGCGGAAGTCGACCGCCTCCGGCATCGACCAGAAGCTCAGAGCTCCGTTGCGCCGTGCGTAGGCGAGCACGTCCCGCGCGACGCGGTCGCGTTCGTGCGCTTCGTAGGGGCTTGTCGAAGGAACCGAGAAGGGGAAGCTCGCGTACAGCAGCACTGCGCCGACGCCCATCAGGACTGCCGACCGCCACGGCGGGCGGCGCCGAGGTCCGGGGGAACCGGCACGCGCAAGCGCTGCGATCGAGAGGGCGACGCAGGCGATTCCCGGGAGCGCCCGCGCGAGACTGCGGATGTCGTACTGACGGTGGTAAGGATTGCCGACTGCCGGTATGCCCCGGAGGAAGGCTCTGAGGCGCGGGGCCGGGTCTCCCGGGGGTGGGAACAGCAAGAGGTTCCTTTGCGCGTCGTGGAGCGTCAGGTTGCCTCGTAGCAGGCTTCCCGTCCAGTGGTAGAAAGGGGGCACCTCGACGCCGGCGAGCAGGAGCAGATCCGGCTCCGCGTTGCGGGCTTCCTGCAAGCGCCTGAGAAAGCGCTCGATCCCGTAACGCTCCAGCGTCGGCGTGGCGAGCGTGGCCTCGGCGAAGACACGCACGCCGGCCGGGGCGTAGCGGACGTCGTACCCGAGGTTCTCCGCCAGCATGACGACGTCGAGGCCGGATCGGCGTGCCAAACGTGCAAGCTCAGCGAGCGAATAGGCGCCGGAGCTGGCGGCCGAGTGGGCGTGTACCGCCGCGAGTAGCTGTTGTGGCGCCTCGCTCTCAGGTTCCGCAGTTGTTCCGGCCGGATTCACGGCGGCGGCATCACGGGCGCCGGCGCCGGTCTGCTGCGGGCCAGCATGTGCCGCCGCCGGAATCGGCGTCGACGCGGCGATCAGCGCCGTGGCTGCGAGTCGGAACAGCGCCCTCGTCGGTGGCGTCATTTCGAATCCGTTAGCTGCGTGTACAGAGTCTCGAGTCGGCGCAGCATGGCCGCCGTGCTGAATCTCGGATGGCCGGTCTCGTCCGAGTCCATGATCCGCGATCGCGCCGCGCTGCCGAACGCGTTTCGCTTCTGGGCGTCACGCAACAGCATGGCAATGGCGTCGGCGAGTGCCTCGGGGTCATCCGGGGCAACCAGCATGCCCGTCTCTCCGTCGCGAACGACGTCGGGAATGCCGCAGACGTTACTGGCCACCGTAGGCAGGGCCGCCGCCTGGGCGAGCACCAAAGCCCGCCCCATGCCCTCGTTGCGAGAGGGCTGCACATAGACATCGAGACTTCGTAGAAACTCGTTCACGGGCTGCTTCGTGCCGACGAACCGCACGCGCTCGGTTACGCCGATGTCGGCGGCCAGCTCGACGAGGTTCTCTCGTTCGCGCCCCTCTCCCCACACCAGCACCTCGTGCTCGTCGATCCCGTCGGACGCCAGGGCTCGGGCCGAACGTACGAGCACGTCGACTCCCTTGACGTGTTCGAGGCGAGCGATGCACCCGACGCGGAGCGGCAGCTCTGCAGGGCGACCGGCGCGCGGTGCGACTGCGGCCAGATCGACGCCGCTGGGGATCACCACCCACTTGTCGAGGGTGCCGATACCGGCGTCAGCGGACTCGTTCTTCTCGCCCTCGCTGAGGGCAACCAGGCGATCGGTGATCGGCGCGCAGAGTCGTTCCGCAACGAGGTAGATCCAGTTCTTGAGGCCGCGCGCGTAGCCGTAGAGCACGTGACCGTGCGGGGTGTGAACGACGATCGGCACCCGGGCGAAGAGTCCCGCCCAGCGCCCCAGCACGCCGGCTTTTGCCGAGTGGGTATGCAGAATCGTCGGCCGCTCCCGCCGGAGCATACGGTAGATCTGCCACAGCGCGGCCAGGTCCGCGGCCGGCGAGGGATCGCGCCGCAGGGACGGGACGACGCGCACAGGCACGCGAGCGTCGCCTACGTTGGCCTCTTTGCCGGTCCAGCCCGGACCGGCTACCAACAGCGCCTGCCAGCCGTTTTCGACCAGGTGGTAACAGGTCAGCAACGTGTTCTCGGCGGACCCTCCCGGATCGAGTCGGGTAATCAGGTGCAGGACCTTCATGTCGCCGGCTCCGACCCGTTCAAGTAGGGTCGCAATACCTTTGCCGATCGCTGCCAGCAGAAGCGACCGGCCAGCTCGAGGCTCGCCGCGCCCATTGTCTCGCGGCGTCGGGAGTCGACGAGCGCGAGGACCGCGCGCTGCAGATCTTCCGGGTCTTCAGGATCCACGAGGAAACCGTTGACGCCGTCGTCGATGGCGTCCACGGCACCTCCCGAGCGCCCGCCGATGACCGGCTTGCCACAGGCGGCCGCGTCCACGAACACCATGCCGAATCCCTCGACCGATAGGCTGGAGCCGTCGCCCGCGACGACCTCGCGGTTCGGCATGGCAAACACGTCACAGAGGTTGTAATAGGTGGGCAGCTCGGATTGCTCGACGTACCCGGTGAAGGTGACCCGGTCGTCGATACCGAGCCGCCCGGCAAGCTTCTCGAGCTCAGGTCGGTAGGGCCCGTCCGAGACGACCAGGTAGTGCCAGGGCGGCAACTCGCCCTCGAGCGCCGCGAGAGCGTGCAGCATCGAGTCGATGCCCTTGCGCTCGACGAGGCGTCCAACGGTGAGAAAGACCAGCTTGTCCGTGAGGCCGAAGCGCTGGAGATAGCCGGCGTGCTTCGCCTGCGGGCGGAGGTCGTCGCGGGCCGCCAGCGGCACCTCGACCAGGCGGCTGTCCGCAATCCCGAACTCGCGCATCGCCCGCGTGGTGTACGGCGAGATGGTGAAGACAATGCGGGCCTTCCGGAGGATTCGCCGCACGTATGCCGTGGCGGACGAGGAACGGGTGAAGCCGGGGCTGGTCTCGCCGCCGTAGACCCACAGGTAGTACGGCCTACCGGTCACGACACTCCAAATACGGGCGATCGAGCCGGCACGTCGCACCTGCCCGGCGATGACCACTCGGGGGCGGTATCGCAGCACACAGAATGCGAAACAAGTGAAGCACGAGAGCATGTTGACGAGCTTCGCGGCGACGCCGTTGCCGCCGACCACGGGGAACCGCATCGTCTTCCGCTGGCCTGCGGCGTCGACCCGGCCGGCACCGGCGGCGGCCGGGGCGAGGACGACCGAATCCGCGTCGCCCGCTCGCTCCCACAGGATGCCCAGGGCATTCGCGATACCGCCGATCATCGGGGGATAGTCGAACGTCACCAGTAGGCTCCTCATGCTTCGCAGGCCTCGACGAGATTCGTCAGCATTGCCGCGGCTGCCCGCTCTTGTGAATAGAGCCGGGTCCGCGACCTTCCCCGCCGCACCAGCTCGGTCCGGGTCCCGTCGTCCTGCAGCGTGCGTTCGAGCGCTGCGGTCCAACCCTCTTCGTCCAGGGGGCCGACGAGCAGCGCTGCGTCGCCGAGCACCTCCGGTAGCGAGGCCGCGTTTGACGACACCACCGGGACCTCGCAGGCCATCGCCTCGAGCGGCGGCAGGCCGAAGCCTTCGTACAGCGACGGAAAGCACATGACGGAGGCCGCGCGGTACAGCGATACCAGGTCGGCATCGTCGACGAACCCCGGAACCCGGGCACGCGCACCCTCTGCCCGGGCGAGCGCGCGGAACCTGTCCCTGTCCCCGCCGGCGAGCACCAACGGGTGTTGAAGCCTCACGGCCTCCGGCAGCGCGTTCCATGCACGGACCAGTGTGCGAACGTTCTTGTGAGCGGCGCAGCGGCCGACGTACAGCACGTAGCCCGCCGGAAGGTCCAGGCGATCGAGGGCCTCTCGCTGGAGATCCGCTGGAGGTTTGCGGAAGAATCGCTCATCGATGCCAACGGGCACGACGCCGATTCGCGAGTGCTCCAGCCCGAAGGTGTCAACAAGGTCTCGGCGGGAGAAGTCCGACAGCGTCAATACGCGGGCGGCGCGACGCAGCATGATCCTCATCCAGGTCGGCAGCATCCGGCGTTTGAACCAGGAGCTTCCCGGGTAACGCAGCTCGATCAGGTCGTTGGCGGTGACGACGACGGGGCAGGGCGCTCTCAACGGCCCCTTGTAGTAGGGGGACAGGAAAACGTCCACCTCGGCATCGGCGAGCAGCCGCGGCAGCGCCACCTGGTCCCACCAAGTCCGGTTGGTCTCGGCCTGCACCCGATTGCGGATCGTTTCCGCGCGAACGCGAAACTCCGTGCGCTGGTTGCCGCAGAGAACGAACTGATGCGAGGTGTTTCTCGTCGCCCAGCTCAGAAAGCCGGTGATGACGCGAGCGATGCCGGTGGATGTGCCTCGTCTCCACTCACGCACGTCAATTCCGATCTGACGGCACGTTGTCATGTCCGGGCCACAAGCGGTTCTCGGTGGAGGCGGAGTAGCTCCTCGTAGTAGGAGACTACGTCTGCTGCGTGTCTTTCCTGGGAGTACTTCCGTTGAGCCAACTCCTTTCCCGCGGCCCCCATGGCACGGCGTAGCCTGGGGTCACGCAGCAGACGGCCAATCCCCTCGGCGAGCGATGCAACGTCGCCGGGCGTCACGAGCAATCCCGTGGTCTCGTTCACGACGATCTCGGCCGGCCCGCCCGCTGCCGGTGCCACAACCGGTCGTTCCATCGCCATGGCCTCGATCACGGCGCGCCCGAAGGACTCGACCGGCGAGGTGAGCACCAGTAGGTCGCAGGCTGCCAAGATGTCGGCCACGTCCTCTCGCCGGCCGGCGAACGCGATCCTGCCGGCGAGGTCCGGACGGGCCGCACGCTCTCGAAGTGACGTCTCCGCGGGGCCTTCGCCGACGATGAGGCACTCGAGGTCCGGGTGCTGGGGCGCCAGCCGCGCAACGGCGTCGAGTAGCAGCTCGAGGCGCTTGAAGTCGACGAGCCGACTGACCGCGGCGACGACCGTCGATTGCGGCTGCAGTCCCAGGTTCTCTCTCGTCGCCCGGGGATCACCCTTCGCGAGGAATCC
>CBDUAS010000273.1:0-5952 GCA_965365185.1 uncultured bacterium
ACGGTTCGCTTGAGCGCCACCACGGTGTCGCTGAATAGCGGCAGCTTGTCGATCAGCAGCAGCGTTGCCGCCGACACCAAGAACGTGAGGGCGTAGACGGTCAGAGCGCGCGCCGCGATCTGCTTGCTGCTCGTGAGTGTCGTCTCGTGGAAATAGGTCGTCCGGACGAAGAACGAAATCGCGAGCAGCGAGCCCACCGAGATCAGCACGGCGCGCAGAGAGGAGAGCTCCGCACTCGTATCCCATACCTCCTCGGTGATCGCCACCGGGAACGCGAGCACCAGCGACCCGATGACGATCTCCGCGAGGTCGCGGCCTTTGATTGTGTGCCTCCGTCGTGTCGTGTTCTCACGCCCCGCTCGGCTCACAGCGTCACCCTCGGTCGCACGATCGTGTTGCCGACGAGCAGCCCGGCCGCGATGGTGAGCGCGACCACGAACATCTGCAGGAATTGCTGCTCCCCGACCGCCGTCTGCCCCGCGGTCATCGCCGCCAGACCGCGGAAACCGATCGTACCGCTGACCAGCAGGATAACGGCCGGCAGCAACACAATCGACGTCGGACGACCGGTCCTGGCCGCCCACAGGTTGGCGAACACCGCCGCGACGATGGTGCCGATCAGGTTTCCCAGATTGCCGCCGGTGATGGCGCTGCCGAGCAGGATCCCGCCGTAGGCCACGGCACACGCGAGCCCGGCGGCGAGCAGATCTCTGCGCGACGTTTGAAAGGCCAGGCACAGCCCGATAATCAGCAACGGCACGAAGAGCCAGAGCCATCGAGAGTCGACGGGCATGCCCGCGGTCGCGGCGGGGATTGCCAGCAGCTGCCCGGTGAGCCCGGCCCCGAGCCAGGCTCCGGCGATCTGCTTGCTCAGGTACACGAGGCCGCCGGCGAGGTTCGCGGCGCCGGAGACGACGTGACGGCTGGCAGACATCTCGATGACCCCCAGGCTGATCGAGTAGCCCGGAAGGAGCACGGCGACGGCCGACAAGGTCACCAGCACCAGATTCAGCTCCGGCACCCAGATCTTCGCGGCTGTGGCAACGGCGGCGGCAACGAACGCGGTCGTCAGCGCCAGCCACTCCGCCGAGCGCGTTCCGGGACGACCCGCCCCCAGGACCATGCCGAAGACCACCAGGCTCAGCAGGGTCGAGAACAACACGTCCCACCAGCCGCCGGACAGGAGAACCGCAATCCCGGAGCCGACGAGCGCGTAGCTCACCGCGCTCGCGACGTTGCCCCACGGGGCCGGCAAGGAGGCGATCTCATCCATGCGCGTCGTCGCCTCAGAAACGGTGACCTGCCTCGCCTCGACCGCGTCGACCAGTTCGCCGACGCGCGCCAGCTTGTCGAGATCGAGGCCGGTGCCCGGCAATGCCGAGAGGTGAAGGCGCTGCGACGAGCCGCCCGCCGATTGAAAGGCAAAGACGATCTCCGTGGGCGTTGAGCGAAAGACACCCCCGTGCCCGAGGGCGGTGCTTACGCGCGACAGATACGCCTCGAGCCGCGGCGCGGTCGAGCCGTAGGCATGCGCCGCCTCGCCGAGCTTGACGATGAAGCCGACGACCTCATCGCAGCTCGGTATGTCCGCGCCTTCAGGACTCTTGTTCACAGCTCCTCAAAGCCTCTCCGATCGCCGGGAAGTTGCAGGTCCCGCTGCGGGCGATGAACACCAGCCGGGTGCGCGGGGAATCCTCTCCCCAGGGGCGGTTTGCCGCCACCACGGCGCGCCGGCCGACCATCTGGAGCAGCAGCCGCAGGTGCGGCTTGTCGGTGGTGTACACGAAGCCCTTGGCGCGGAACACCGTGCTGGGGAGGTGGTTGAGCAGCTGCTGCAGCAGCTCGAGATGCAGGGGAGTGGATGATTCGTAGCTCCAGGTCTCGAAGTGGACGCCGTGATCGTCTTTGTCCGCCGTGCCGTCCCCGCTCGGGGACGGCGCGTGGACACGGTCCAGGCCGATCAAGACCTCGATCGGCACGCGGCAGTAGGTCGCCTCGAGGATCTCCACCGATGGTCGGATGTCCCGGATCCATTCCTTGACCCGCGACGTCGTGGCGGAATCCACCAAGTCGGTCTTGTTGAGCACGACCAAGTCACCGCCCGCGACCTGGGAACGGGCCAGCCCGGCCTCCTCGTCGGGCATGCCCAGCGCGTGCTCGGCGTCGACTACCGTGAGGACGCCGTCGACGAGCACCTCGTTGCGGATCTCCGGCTGCAGGAAGGCGTCATACACGCCGGTCGGGTCGGCCACGCCGCTCGACTCGATCACGATGTGCTCGGGCCGGTCGGCCCGATCCGCGAGCTGCAAGACCGCCTGGATCAGATCGGTACGGATGCTGCAGCATACGCAGCCGTTGGCCAACGTGATCATTCCCTCTTCCACTTCGGTGACCAGCTCGGCATCGACGTTGATCGAGCCGAAGTCGTTGACCAGTACGCCGATGCGACGGCCGTGCTCCGCCGTCAGGATGTGGTTGAGCAGGGTGGTCTTGCCGGCGCCGAGGAACCCGGCCACCACGGTGACCGGGATCGGCTCGGCGCTCGAAGCGGGCTCCTTCTCGGAGGTTGCACTCATGATTCGATCCGGACGGTTGCCGGCACGCTCAGTCCCGAATCGGCGCGCGAACCGCACGACCCGGCAGGGCCTCGGCGTCCAGCTCCTCGTCACGAATCAGGAACGTGCCGTTGACGATCACGTGCTGCATGCCTTCGGAGAGCTGGAGCGGCTTCTGGAACGTAGTCTTCTCGGTCACCGTCTCCGGGTTGAAGACGATGATGTCCGCATCCATCCCCTCCTGAATGCGCCCCTTCTTCTTCATGGCCGGAACGAAGTGTTCGAGGATCAGGCAGCTATTCAGCGAGGCCTGGCGGATCGCATCCATCCAGCTCAGCACCTGACGCTCGCGCACCCAGCGGCGCAGGAACCGGCAGTAGTTGCCGGCCGCACGGGGATGGCTGTTGAGATTGTCCGGCAAGGGCCACTCGCTGCCCTCGTAGAAGCTGCCGTCCGGCTGCACCCAGGCGATCGCGTCCGTGCAGATGGCCGTGCCGGGATAGAGCACCGACATGTCGAGGAGCGAGGCGTCGCGCGGGTCATCTTCCTCGCGCAGGAAGTGTACGACCACCGCGTCCCCGGGATTGTCGGTGCGGGCCTTGACGAACTCCTCCTTGGTCTCGAAGCTCTTGTTGTTCTTGACTAGGGTGAGGTCGCTCCACTCCAGCTGCATCCGCTTCTGGATGTCGCTGGGATCGAACTCTGCGGCCCCGATCCCGGATTCGCCGGCCCCGTAGACATACGCTTCGGTCGTCACGTGGAGGCCGGCACGCTGGGCATTGCTGACGACCTCGCGAATCTCGGGAATGTCGCGCAGGCTCGTGCTGTTCCAGTGACAGACATGCGTGTGGGCGCCCGTCGCGGCGGCGAGGCCCATCAGCTCGATCATGCTCTTGGTGCCGCTGTCCGGCTCCGCCACCGACAGGTTCTGGATGTGGGTGTAGGTCGATACCCCGTACTCGGCCGCCAGCTTCCACAACGCGTGCAACTCCTTGAGACCCGCGCCCGGTGCGTAGCCCCACGGCACGCCGATGCCGATGCCGCCCTCCCGGAGGCCCTGCTCGGTCAGCGCAAGGACCCCGTCCAGTTTCTCCCCTTCCGCGACGTCCTCGACCCACTCTCTGACGTCCAAGTTCCCCAACATGTAAGCGACATTGGGCACCGGCTTCCCGTTGACCGCTTTCTCGGGGTTCATCGTCGTGACTCGTGCGAAGGCCCATCCCGCCGAGGCGCCGTAGTTGATCGGGCGACCCTCCTTGGCGCAGTTGTCGTAGAACTCCCCGATGGGGAGTATGCCGGCCTCGAGCTCCATTGCCGTGGTTAGGCCGTCGTACGCTTGAACCCGGCCGCTGGGGATGTTCTGGCCGTGGGCGTGCATGTCGATGAACCCGGGCGAGACGATCATCCCGGTGCAATCGACGACCTCTTTGCCGTCGAGCGGCTCGGCCGAGATCGCCGCGATCCGGTCGCCCTCGAGGCCGACGTGGAACTGGCCGTCGAGGTACGTCTCCGGGTCGATCACCCTGCCGTTGGCGAGAACGATGTCGTACGTCTTCTTCCCTTTTGCCATTTCTTTACTCCCGAGGTGTCCGTCTAGTTGAACGTGAAGCGAAACATGTACTGAAAGCGAACCGCGTTCCCCTTGCTGCCGTCCTTGTTCCGGCGCGTCCCCCACATCACCTCAAAGCCGGTCGAAGCGAGCTTGTAGGGGAACCACACCAGGTTGGCGTGCACCGAGCCCGCCTGGTGGATGGCCTCATCCGGCTGGAACTCCGAGTTGTCCAGTTCCGCCCACGCGGCCGAGAACGACGAGTTGAGGCTGTCCGTCCAGTAATGGCTGTAGCCGCCGTAGACTTGCCAGTGCGACATCGCATCGAGCCCGTCGGGCGTGATCACGGCGTCGTTGCCGCCGTCGAACGACAGCGAGATGACCCTGTGGGCCGACCCCGAGCCGATGGTGGCGGCGCCGGAGATCGCGTTGTTGCGGCTGTTGCCGAGCAGGTAGCGCGCGCTGATGCTCGCGCCGTAGCCCATCTGTGTGTAACTGGGACCCGCGCTACCGCCCTGCCATTCGAGCCGGAAGACGTCGGCTCCCAGCTGCACGTGCGCACCGCCATCGCTCACCCAGCGCAGCGTTCCGGCGAAGTTCGGAAGAGAGGGCCGGGCCGCACCGTCGAGGCCGAGAGGATTGCCGATACTGATGTTCGGATCCTCGACCCCGGCGGCCCATCTCCACGACGTGCCGATGCGGTCCTCCCAGCGCACCAGGGCCACGCGGGCTCCGTACAGCGAATCCCCACCCGAGAAGTCGATGCTGGCGGTCATCGCCGACACATCGGTCGTGATGCCCCAGGTACGTCCGGCCAGCAGCCTGCCGACCACTCCGTAGGCCTGTCGCAGGCGTGGCTGGATGGCGAAGGCCTCGCGGTCGTCGAAGAAGTCGATCTCGAGGAAGGCCTGCAGCGGGAACTCCCAGCCGCGATTCTCGTTGCGCGCCACCGTGCGGAAGTCGAAATTGATGCGGCTCTCCTTGGCGTGCATCGTCGTGCGACCGCCCAGAGCAGACTCGGGCGTGCCCTCGACCGGGATCGTGGCGAGCTCGAACTCGAAGCGATCGCCGACGTTGTCGAGGTCCTGGATGAAGTCCAACTTGGCGTAGCCACCGATCCGGAAGCGTGCCTCGCTGCCGGGTATCGGGATCGAGTTCGGGAACGCGTCGTCGAGCAGATCCTGCCCGGTGAGGTAGCGCGCGTTTCTCTGCAGCGGGTTGGGCGAACCCTGTACTCCCGGAGGCGGCGGCTGATCCGCCGGCGGCGCTTCCTGGCTCGAGGTGCCCGCAGCGGCGCCATCCTCCGCCGTGCCCGCCGGTTGTGCGGCCTGTTTCTGCTGGCGGGCAGGTCCGTCGGCGATCTGCTGCTCGAGCTCGGCGATTTCGACGCGCAGCGCTTCGATTCTGGCTTCGACATCGCCGCCGGCGGAGCTGCCGGCCTCGATCTCGTCGATGGCCTTCTTGAGCGCCTCGATTCTCTCGCCGTGATCCGTTTGGGCGACGACCGGCGTCGCCACGGCCACCAACATCGCGGCAACCGCGAAGCAGACGACGCTCATCGCCTGTCTGAAGCTCTTTGGGGTCGGTTCGCTTTTCATTGGTTCTGCCCGTTTCCATTCAGCGTGTTCTTGTAGATCACGCCGTCCTTCATGATGATCCGCAGGTTGTTCTGGTCGGTCACCGCGCTCAGGTCGTCGAGCGGGTCACCGTCGACCAACAGCAGATCGGCGTAGGCGCCCTCGCGGACCACGCCGAGGTCGCCATCCGGGTAGGGGTTGCGGATCCCACTCATGTGCCACAGTTCGGTGGTGTTGCCCGTCGCCATCCGAAGGATTTCGACCGGTTCGT
>CBDUAS010000274.1:0-5949 GCA_965365185.1 uncultured bacterium
GGGCCGAGAACGTAGCGGCGCTCCTCGCCGAGCCGAAAGCCGAGAAACGTCGGGGGCGATTGAGGGGCAGCGGCGGCGATGACGCCAGGGACTGGTTCGACGACACCTGGGGGATCGTTGCTTTGGGGCGTCGGCCGAGGATCCGCCGCCGATGCCGCCGTTCCGGCAACCACGACGACGGCCGTGAAGAGAATCAGGCGCTTCATGCGGGCTCCCGCATCAGAGATCACTGGGGGTTCCGCTCGCTCGCCACCGATGCTTCCAGCGTGCCACGCAGGGGGCAAGCCGGTCCAGGGGAAAAGCGCGCCGCCGAAAGCGTTGCGCATTCGCCCATCAACGTGACCGACGAAAGGTAGCCACGATCGCTCCCCAGGGCGTCTCGGGAAACTCACGAGTGCCCGGCGCCGCGTCGAAGCGGAAAAGGACTCCCTCCAGGAGTACCTCCACGAAGGCAAGGTCATCATTTGCCTTCCAGCGATACTGCGCCCGCCTGGCAGGAAGATCGTTTATCCGGACGTCGTCCAGGTGAACGGTCATGTCGACGATCTCGGTACCGAGAGAAGGAAACCCCTCTTCCGGCGTTCGGGGCTCGATTTGTATGTAGAGGGCGGGCGCCAGCGCGGTGTAACGCTCGCGGACGATGAGAATGGTCGCCCCGTCTCGCTCTCCCTCAGGACCGGTGACGCGGAGCTCGTAACCGCTCGGGTACTGGATCACATACCCGTACTCGCCGTTGCTGTAGGTATGCCAACCGGAATCCGGCTGCTGGAACGGCGTCGCCAGAGCAAGAGCCCCCCGGACGACCACAAGCGACACACCGATGCTGAATGTCGCTCTCTTCCGGGCGAAAGCACCGATCATCGGACGATCCTGTCGAGGAAGCTCAACGAAGTTCTCACCTGGCCGCCTCGCGAAGCTGCGCCACGTCACGGGCTATTTGGAGCCGCGGCGTCATGATGTCGAGCTCGTCGTAAAGCTCGCAGCGATCGACGAGCTCACCCACCAGCACGCAGGCGATCAGCGCTTCTCGCGGTCCGGATAACACGACGACCGCGGCGGGAACGGCAAATCCGATACCGAGGCGCAGTACGGCGGCCAACGGACGCCAGACGATCCGGCGCCGCGCAAGCAATAGCTTGCGCGACGTGTAAAGCAAAGCCTTGGTGACGCCGAGGGCAAGGGCGAGACCATTCGCCGCCGGCGCCCCCGGTAACAGAAGCGCCGCCAGCAGCGGCCCGGTCAGCAGCACGTTGGCGCTGTGGGGCAGCGGAGCCGTCGCACGCAACGTGTAACGGTAGACATCCTCGATCGCGGCCAGGGCGAGCACGCCCGACCCCAGCGCCACCACCGCGAGCGCTGCGTTGCCCTGAGCCAGCAGCAGATAGCCGCTACCGAGCCCGACAAACAACCCGAAGACGACGATCTCGCGGCTCAGCGGCGACCGCTTCACGTTGAGCACGATGCGCCAGGCGCGGGGCTTACGCCCCAGGTGGGCGCCGCCGAGCAGCGTCGCGACCACGGCGACGGCGGCGAATGCCGCTGCGCCGGGCCAACCGGCCAACGCTGCCGAACGTACCGAAGGATGCGCCGCCGAATCAGGCAACCCGGGCAACGCACCGCGAGCCGCGGCGAACGACACCAGTAGCGCAAACATCACACACGCCAGCAACGTGAACGCTGCCAGCGGCCATTCTTTCTTCAAGCTGACCTTCGACTCGGCACGGTCGCCTCTGACAGCCGGGGCGCCGGAGTCCGCCGGCGCTTCCATCACCGCCGCCGCGGCGCCCAACGAGCGTCGCCTGGGGATGACCTTGAGGGCAGGCCGCAGATCGCTGGCAGGGAAACCTTCGATTGGCTGCGAGATCTCCTCATCGGGCAGCCGGCTGACCTTCAGAGCACCTGTCGGACAAAGCGCCGCGCAGGCCGGCGCCAGGCCGGCGGAAAGCCGGTGGGTACAGAAGGTGCACTTGCTCATGACGCCGAGGTGGTGGTCGAAGCGTGGCGCATCGTAGGGGCAGGCCCAGGCGCAGTAGCCGCAACCGATGCACGTCTGACCGTCGATCAACACGGCGCCGGTGCTCGAATCGACGTGGTAGGCGAGCGCCGGGCAGGCGCTCATGCAGGCGGGCTCGGCGCAGTGGTTGCAGGCCAAGGACAGGTGAAAGAGCGGGATGCCGGGGTAACGCCGCTCGTTGAACGTGTCGACCGAACGCCAGCTCTGGTCCGGCCGCAGGGCGTTCTCGATGGTGCAGGCGAGCTGGCACGCCTGGCAGCCGGTGCAGCGATTGACGTCGAAGACGAACGCGTTCCTCACCACGACCGTGGCCTTGCCCGAGAGCCCGGTGCGCCACCTACGGGCGAGCCTGCACTGCCGTCGACCGCCTCGACTTCCACGAGGTTGTCGTGGAACGCGGCCCCGTGCCCCATGTCCGTCTCGCGCCCCCGCGAGAGGAAGTTCACCGTGCCGCCCTCTTCGATCCACCAGCCGTTGGTCATCGCCACGCAACCCGTCTTGATGCCGGCGTCGAGCCGGGCCTCGGTCTCCAGGCTGCCGCGGTCGTTGACGACGCGCACGCGGTCGCCATCCCCGATGCCTCGGGCGCCGGCGTCGACCGGGTGGATCTGCAGCAGCGGCCGCTCGGAGAACTGCCGGATCATGCGCAGGTTGTTGAACTGCGAGTGGATGCGGTTCTTGGTGTTGGGCGTCATGAAGTAGAGCGGGTACCGTGCCGGCGCGGCCCCGCCGGGCGGCTGGGGACCGGTCCACTCGACAGGCCGCGACCAGGTCGGCAGGGGATCGGCACCCCAGCGGGTCGCCGCCTCTTCGGAAAGCAGCTCGATCTTCCCGGACGGCGTCGGGAACACCATGTCGGAGAACGCGATCTCCTGGCAGCCGGGGGCGAGAACCGGCCCCTCCCCCAAGCGCTCGAGCGTGAGCTCTTCGAAGGGCGCCAGCTTGGCCTCGAGATAGGCCGCGACGCCCTCGTCGGACGGCGGCGGAATGAGCGTCTCGAGCGTACCCGGGGGCAGGTCCCGGCCGAGCCCCAGACGCTCCGCGAGCAGCCCGTAGATCTCCGACTCGGGTTTGACCTCCCCCGGAGGCTCGATCGCCTTCTGCTTGAGCTGGATGTAGGGGTGCCAATAGGCACCGATGACGTCCGTTTGCTCGAACATGGTCTTGGCCGGCAGGATGAGGTCGGCCTCGCGCGCCGTGTCGGTCATGAACTGATCGACGACGACGAGAACTTCGAGCCCGCGAAAGGCGTCGAGCACCAGGTTGGTCTCCGGGTTCTGCGTGATCGGGTTGCCGCGCTCGACCCACCCCATGCGCAATGGCGGATCGTCGGTCGCGAGCATGTCGCGGCCCAGCCGCGCCGTGGAGATCGACGGGCGGATCGGCCCGTCGGCGCGTTCCGGCGGATAGAAGGCGAGCGGATCCTTGACCTCGTCGAATATCTGCGTTTGCAGGTTGGCGTAGATCCAGCCGGCTCCCGGCTTTCCCAGGTTCCCGGTGATCGCCAGAAGCGCCAGCATGGCCCGCATCGTCTGGCCGCTGTTCGTGTAGCGCTGCATGCCGAAGCCGGGGCAGATGGATAGCGGCCCATTGCTCCCGATCGCGTCGGCGAAGGCACGGATCGTTGCGGCCGGCACGTCCGTGATCGGCGACGCCCACTCCGGTGTGCGATCGTCCACGTATTGGGCAAACTCCGTGAATCCGTGGACGTGAGCATCGATGAATCGCCGATCGATGCGGTCTTCGGCGATCAGATGTTGGGCAGCGGCCAGCGCCAGGGCCGCGTCGGTGCCGGGGCGGAGCTGGATCAACAAGTCGGCACCCTCTGCTGTCTGCGTCCGTCGCGGGTCGACGACGATCAGCCGACCGCCGGCTTCGATCGCCTGCTCCACGAAGGGCATCTGGTGGAGGTTGGTCTCGGCGGCGTTCTTCCCCCACATGACGATCGTACGGGCGTTGACCAGATCCCACGGCGCGTTGTGCTTGTTGTCGCCGAGGGTGAGCCGCGTCGCCTCCAGCCCCGCCGGCCAGCAGAGGTCGCCAAAGGTGGTCGTGCAGCCACCAAACAAACGCCAGAAACTGGACCCCACGGCGTTCAGCAGCCCCTTGGTACCGCTGGCCGCATAGTAAAAAACAGAGCGTGGGTCGCCTTCGCTGCGGATCTGTTCGAGCTTGCCGGCGATCCGATCGAGGGCTTCGTCCCAGGAGATGCGCTCGAAATCGGTCGTTGTACCGGGACGCCGTCGCTCTTTCCGCCGCGCCAGTGGGTAGAGGATCCGCTCCGGGGAATGCACCCGTTCGGTGTAGCTCAAACCCTTCAGGCATGCCCCGCCGGGCGTCGCCCGGTTGTCCTCCAGCGGCTCGATGCGGCGAACCCTCCCCTGCTCGATCTCGACAATCATCGAACAGGTGCTGTAGCAATTGCGCGGACAGGCCGTTACGAGGCGAGGCATCTTGCACTTGTAGCGCGCCGGGCACCCCATTGCCACCGACGCCCGATGGGATTCGAGAGACACAGACCCCGGTAATTGACTCTGATACCTGGAATGCCGATGACTCTCGAGCGCCGCAGACTACAATCGGAAACAAAGAAACCATCGAGGTGACCCTTGAGACATCTCCCGGCATCACAGCGGTTTGTCGTCGGCGCGGCGATCGCGGCAATCATGTTGACGATGTTCGCCTGCAGCGTGGCCATCCCACCGCCGGGCAGCGCCGCGGAGCAGCGCGTCATCGAACAGGGAGCGGAATACGACAAGGTCATCACCGCGCAGTACGGCGTCTACGAGGACGAGCAGCTCGGGGCGTATGTCGACCGCGTCGGCCAGGCGGTCGCTGCCGAGTCGGAGTGGCCCACCCTGCCGTGGACGTTCCGCGTCCTCGATTCGTCGATGGTCAACGCGTTCGCGATCCCGGGCGGCTACATCTACGTTACCCGCGGGCTGCTCGCGCACATGAACAGCGAGGCCGAGCTCGCCGGGGTGCTGGGGCACGAGGTCGGTCACGTCACCGGCCGGCACTCGGCCGAGCAGCAACGTCGGGCCCTGTTCCCAACCGCCGGGCTCCTGCTGGGGGCCGCCGTCTCGGAGCAATTCGTCAGCTACGGCCTGCAGTCAGGGCTCGCTCAGGCCGCGGTGGGGCTCACGCTGCTTCGTTACTCCCGCAGTCAGGAGCTCGAATCGGACGAGAACGGCATCCGCTACGCCGTCTCGGCAGGGTACAACCCGAGCGGTATCGGCGCGTTCTTCGCCACGCTCCAGGCGCTCGAACAGCAGCGCGGTGGCCGCGGTGTTCCCGGGTGGGCGTCGACCCACCCCGAGGTCGACGACCGCATCGAGCGCAGCCGCCAATGGGCCGCCGAGACCGTCGCCAGCCTCGACGTCCGCATGAGTGACCTTATCGTCAACCGGCGTGAGCACGTGCAACGGGTCGACGGAATCGTCTTCGGCGACGATCCGCGCGACGGCTACTTCGACGATCGCGTGTTTCTGCATCCCGCCCTGCGCTTCCGTCTCGAGCTTCCCGAGGGCTGGGACGCCGTCAACACCCGCACCACCGTGCAGGCAGTGGCGCCCGACGAGGACGCGATCGTACAGCTCACCCTTCCCCAACTCGAGCCCGACGAGGACCGCGAGAGCTACATCCGCGACTACCTCACCGAGATCGAGGCACAGGTGGTCGAGCGCGACGACCGATCGATCAACGGCAACTGGTCACGGCAGATTCGCTTCACGGTCACCGGGCAGACGGCAGAGTACGAGGTGCTCGGCACCTGGATCTGGTACCGCGCGAACATGTATCAGCTTCTGGGTATCACCACGCCGGACCGGTACGCTCGCCACGACGACCGCTTCCTGGCTTCGTTTCGCTCGTTCGACGAGCTGCGAGATCGCCGGGCGCTGGCGGTGCAACCGTCACGACTCGACGTCGTTACC
>CBDUAS010000275.1:0-5934 GCA_965365185.1 uncultured bacterium
CGGTCGACTTCCCGGTCCGTCAGCCCCAGAACTTCGCCTATCTGCGCGGCGCCCTCTTGCCGGTGAGCCGGATCACCGACGGCTTCGTACGTCCTGCCTACCCCGAACAGGTCGTGCATTCTTACTACCAAGCGTCGCTCGTATGTGAGCTCATCGAGCGTGACTGGGGCTTCGAAGCGATCCTCGGCCTGCTCGACGCCTACAAGAGAGGACTGTCCACCGAGGAGGCCTTCGAGCAGGCTCTCGGCGTCGACATCCTCGACTTCGACGCGACGTTCACCGACTACCTCGACGAAACGTTCGCCGTCCCGCTCGCCGCGCTCCGACCGGCCCTCGAGCAGCCCAGCGAGGGGCACGCTGGCGGCGAGGAGGTTCCCGCTGCCGCGCTTCGCGCCCGGGCCGAGGAGAACCCCGGCGATTTCTTTGCCCGGTTGAGCTACGGCGTCGCACTGTACGCCGAGGAGGACTACGACAAGGCGACCGGGGAGCTCGAGGCCGCCAAGCGACTGTTCCCCTCCTACATCGAAGCCGACACCCCCTACTGGTATCTGGCCATGATCGCGAAGCAACGCGGCGACTTGCGCCGCGCCGTCGAGGAGCTCGAAGCGCTCGCCGCCATCAACGAGATGCATTTCGGCGCCAACGTCGAGCTTGCCGATCTGCACGAACAGCTCGGCGAACCGCGAAAGGCGGCGGAGGCGCTCGAACGCACCATCTATATCTACCCGCTCGAGATCCCGATGCACCAGAGGCTTGCCGGGCTTTACACCGACGTAGGTGATCACGCGCTGGCCGTCCGGCAACATCCGGCCGTCGCGCTCCAAGTCGGTAGCGGTGAGAAAACGGCCGTCCGGGAACGGACTGCCGTCGTGGCCCTGCGCCCCGTGGACATGGCGGAGGCGATGTATCAGCTCGCGCGGGCGCAGTTCAACGCCGGCGATCTTGCCGGAGCTCGCCGCAGCGTCATCGGATCGCTCGAAATCGCCCCTGGGTATCCCGCCGCCCAGGAGCTTCTGTTGACCCTTGTCGGTGGCATGGAGGAGAGCTCGTGATGCGCAAGCTGGCGATCTCCGTCACCGCGGCGACCCTGCTGTTGTTCGGCGCTGCCTGGGCCCTCGAGACCTTCGCACCCGCCGCTGAAACGGAGGCCACGCCCCAGCGACGACGGCGCAGTTTCGGCGGCACGGCTTCGTCGGCCGACCTGCCGATCACCAACATGCCGTACGCCGGCAAGTTCACCTTCCTGCGGCTGCGCTTCGACGAGGCGTACGGCGGCTACGGACGTTACGAGTTCGGCATGGACATGGGCTGGAATCACGACTACCCGCGGGCCGAGTACAACCTCTCGCTGATGATCGACGAGCTGACCTCGATCCCGGTCACCATCGACAACCGCGGCGGCAACATCTTCTCGTTCACCGACCCGGAGCTGTTCAACTACCCGTTCGTCTACATCAGCGAGCCGGGCTACTGGGCGCCCTCCGACGAGGAAATCGAGAACCTCGGCCAATACCTGCTGAAGGGCGGCTTCGTCATGGTCGACGACATGCAGTCGGACGACACCAACGCCTTCTACGCCATCATGCAGCAGGCCATCCCGGGAACCGAGTTCGAGATTCTCGACACCACACATCCGATCTTCAACTGTTTCTTCCAGATCACCCAGGAAGACATCCTCAACCAGGCCTTTCGCTCGCGGTACCCGGGAACCCCGGTGATCTTCGGCGTTTACGAGGACAACGATCCGAGCAATCGGCTGCTGGCCGTGATCAACCACAACCAGGACATCGGCGAGTCCTGGGAGTTTGCCAATACCGGTTACGTGCCAGTCGAACAGGCGAACAACTCCTACAAGATCGGCATGAACTACATCATCTGCTCGATGCTCCACTGACGGCCGAGGGCGGCCGCGACTCGCGATCGAAAACCGCACAGGAATCCGAAGATGGACAACGAAAACCAACCCACCCCGGACGACATCCAACTCGATCCCACGGCCACCGCCGCCGAGGGGGCCGGCGCGACCTCTGAGGCCGCCGTGGCTTCTGATCCCGCCGTCGATGCCGCACCCGCTGCGCCGCCGGCTGTCGCCACAGACCCGACGGCCCCCGGCGCCGAGCTGCCGGCCGACGACATCGAGCTCGCCGAGCACCTGAAGAGCGGCTACGAGCAGGTGATCGGCGAGATCCGCAAGGTCATCATCGGCCAGCACGACGTCGTCGAACAGGTCCTCCTCACCTTGTTCGTCGGCGGCAACAGCATCATCACCGGCGTTCCGGGGCTGGCCAAGACGCTTCTGGTGCAGACGCTCGCGGGGGTCCTCGAGCTGGACTACGCGCGTATTCAGTTCACGCCCGATCTGATGCCCTCCGACATCACGGGAACGGAGGTCATCCAGCAGAATGCCGAGACCGGGCGGCGCAACCTGGAGTTCGTTCGCGGCCCGGTATTCACCAACATCCTGCTCGCCGACGAGATCAACCGCACGCCGCCGAAGACGCAATCGGCGTTGCTCGAAGCGATGCAGGAGCACCACGTCACCGTGCAGGGTGAAACCTACCAACTTTCGGAGCCGTTCCTGGTGCTGGCAACGCAGAACCCTATCGAGCTCGAGGGCACGTACCCGCTGCCCGAAGCGCAGCTCGACCGCTTCATGTTCAACATCATCATCCATCACCCACCGGTGGACGAGGAAATCGAGGTCGTTCGCGAAACCACGCGCGGCAAGGACGTGAGCTTCGAGCGCACCATCACCGGGCCCGACATCATCGCCTTCCAGAGGCTCGTCAGGCGGGTTCCGGTCTCGGAAGCGGTCATGGCTTATGCCGTCGACCTGGTGCGCAAGACGCGACCGGAAAACCCGGAGGCACCGGACTTCATCAAGCAGTGGATCGAGTACGGGGCCTCGGTGCGCGCCGCCCAGTATCTCATTCTCGGCGGCAAGGCCCGTGCTCTGCTGGAAGGGCGCTACTTCGTTCGTTTTCAGGACATCCGGGCGCTGGCGGAGCCGGTGCTTCGCCACCGTATCCTCACCAACTTCCACGCCGAATCGGAGCGCATCACCACCGACCAGGTCATCGGGCAGCTTCTCGAATCCGTGAACGTCCCGGCATCAGAGATGTGACGGAATGCCGATCCTTTCGAGGCAACTTCCGGTAGCACGACGCGGTCGGCAACGCGGAGCTCGTCTCTGCCGTGATCGGGGAAGCGCGTAGCATGTCCGCAGCCGTGACCCGACAGATGAAGCGCGGCGCCAGGTTTCTCGACCCGGAGGTGCTCGCGCGGATCGACCGCATCGACCTACTGGCGCGCACGGTCGTCGAAGGCTTCATCAACGGCCTGCACCGGTCCCCCTACCTCGGGTTTTCCATGGACTTCGCCGAGCATCGCCAATACATGCCCGGCGACGACATCCGTCGGATCGATTGGAAGGTGTTCGCCCGCTCCGACCGTTTCTACGTCAAGGAATTCGAGGCCGAGTCGAATACGAACTTCATGTCGATTGTCGACGTGTCGCGGTCGATGGATTTCGGCACCGGCGATGTGACGAAGCTCGACTATGCCCGCTACCTGGCCGCTTGCCTGACCTACTTCGCCAACCGCCAGCGCGACCGGGTGGCGTTTGCCTCATTCGACGAGGACATCGTCGACTACGTACCGCCCTCGGCCAAGCACCTCGACACGATCCTGCACGTGATCGATCGCATCCAACCGGGCGGCCGCAGCGCCTACCTCAAGCCGCTGCTGAAGATCACCGAAGCGGCGAAGCGCCGCGGCATCATCGTTCTGGTGTCGGACTTCTACGAGGAGCCGCGCGCGGTCGTCGACGCCGTGAACAACCTGCGGTTTCGCGGGCACGACGTGATCGTTTACCAGGTGCTCGACCGCGCCGAGATCGAGTTCGACTTCGACGAGTCGGCGACCTACGAGGACCTGGAAACCGGCGAGTCGGTTCCTGTCGTGCCCGGGCGCATGCGCGAGCAGTACCGGCAGATGATGGCCGAGCACCTCGACGAGATCAGCAGCCTGATGATCAAGAACCAGATCGACTACGGGCTCGTGCGCACGGACCAACCGCTCGATGAGGCGCTGTTCCGCTACCTGACGCTGCGCGAGCGCCTGGGAAGGGTGCGCTGATGGGACTTTCGTTTCTCGCACCACTGTTCTTCGCCGGCCTCGCGGCGCTGGCAATCCCGGTGCTCATCCATCTGACGTACCGGCAGAAGGCCACCGTCGTGCCCTTCCCCTCTCTCATGTTCGTGCAGAGGGTGCCGTTCAAGTCGATGCGCCGGCAACAGATCCGCCACTGGCTGCTGTTCCTCATGCGCTGTGCGGCGTTGGCGCTCATGGTTCTGGCGTTCAGCCGGCCGTTTTTCGATCGTCCCGGCGTCGCCGCGACGCTGTCGTCTGCATCGCGTGAGGTCGTCATCCTGGTGGACAACAGCAACAGCATGAGCTTCGGCGACCGCTGGGAACGCGCCCAGGAGGCGGCCCGCGACACCATTGCCGGGCTCGGCCCCTCCGATCGCGCCTCGCTGGTCATCTTCTCCGACGCCGCGCAGCTCGCGGTGCGCTCGACGCCCGAGCCCAGCGTGCTGCTGGGAGCCGTGGAAGCGATCCGCCCCGCCGCCCGCGGAACCCGTTACGCCCCGGCCGTCGGCATTGCCCAGCAACTACTGAACGAATCCGACTTGCCGGCGAAGGAGGTCGTGCTGATCACGGACTATCAACGCTCGGGCTTCGATCCCGAGCGCCAGGCGCAACTGCCCGAGGGCACGCGCCTGGTGGGGATCGACGTGGCCGAAGACGCGGGTGCCAACCTGTCGGTGGCCTCGTTGATCCTGCAGCGTGAGGCGGCCGCGGACGGCGAGCGATTCATCGTCAACGCGCGCATCGTGAACCAGGGCGACGAACCTTTGCAGGAACGAGAAATCACCCTGCAGATCGCCGACGAGGCGGTCGAGACACGTGCCGTGAGCCTCGAAGCAAATGCGGCCGCGACGGTGGAGTTCGCTCCCCGGACGCTGGGCAGCGAGCCCGTCCAGGGCGCCGTACTGGCCGGCGAGGACGACATGCCCGGCGACAACGCGTTCTATTTCATCATCAATCCGGGCGAGACGCTTGACGTGCTCCTGCTGGAAAACCCGCGGGCAAACGAGACCGACAGCTTCTTCTACGAGAGCGCGCTCTCGGTGGGGACCCGCCCGGCGTTTCGTGTCGAGCGCAAGGCTTCGACCGCTTTGCAATCCACCGACCTGGCGGGCGTCGATGCGGTGGTCGGCTCGGCATTACGGGCGTACGTCGAGGCCGGTGGCGGCCTGTTCGTGACGCTGGCGGAGCTCGTCCGTTCGGGCGACTGGCAATCCGCCGACGCGGCCGTCCTGATCCCGACCCCGGGCGGCGATGTCATCGATCGCAGCGCCGACTTCGGCGGCTCTCTGGCGAGCTTCGATCGCAACCACTTCGTGTTCGAGGTCTTCCGCACGCCGCGCAGCGGCGACTTCACCGCCGCCAGCTTCTATCGTTACTGGAACCTGCGACCGTCGGAAGACGACCTCGTGGTGGCCGGCCTGGATGACGGTTCGGCCGCGTTGATCTCGCGCAACGTCGGCGCCGGGCGAGTGCTGGTGTGGACCTCGTCCCTCGACCGATTCTGGAACGATCTCGTCACACAGCCGGTGTTCGTGCCCTTCATTCATCGGATCACGGAGTACGTCGCTGGTTACCGGGAATCACCAGCCTGGCAGACCGTCGGCAGCAGCTTGCGTCTCGCCACCCTCGAAGAGGTCCAGATCCCCGAGGGCACCGAGGTGTCCGTGGACACTCCCGAGGGGCGGCGTCTGGACCTGGTAGCGAGCGGCTCGATGCTCGGCCCGGCGGATCCGGAAGAGGCGACGGATCGTTTGGCCGTCGACGAGGCCGGCTTCTATACCC
>CBDUAS010000276.1:0-5887 GCA_965365185.1 uncultured bacterium
GTGGGTGTCCGGGGAGCGAAGAAGAAGTCGCGGTACATGAGCACGGCCTCCGGGTCCTTTGGGGCGAGGGTCGCAGGGAATGGTAGAGGCCGGATCGACGGCGGATCAACGTGCGGCAGCGTCGGATCGGTTGCCGCGCCGGCGGAATCCGTGGCGGCACGGCCGTCTCATGGTCTCGAGATCGCCGCGGCGGCCGCCCCCGCGGCGGGGGTGTTGTCGCGGGTTGCCCCACACGGAGGTAAGACGCTATCTTACTTCACATGAAGACCACCGTATCGTCGAAGGGCCAAATCGTCCTCCCGGCCGAGATCCGCAAGCAGGACGGCATCGAGCCGGGTCACGAATTCGACGTCGAGCGCATCGACCGTGGTGAGTATCGTCTCGTGCTGCGGGCGCCGCGGCCCAACGAGGGACTCATCGACTGGCTGCTCGCGTGCCCCGCGAAAGGCTACTTCGTCCCGGTCGAGTCGGAGTCCACCGACGAGCTATGAAGTACCTGGTCGACGCCAACGTGCTCAGCGAACCGACGAAGCCCGATCCGTGCCACCGAGTCGTCGACTGGCTGCGGGCTCATGAGCGCCAGATCGTTGTCGACCCGGTGGTTGTGGGCGAAATCCGTTTCGGCATCCTGCTGTTGCCCGCCGGCAAGAAGCGTCGAGCGCTGGAGCGCTGGTTCGACGAGGGTGTCCGCCGGATCGAGTGCCTGCCGTGGGACACCGAGACGGGATTGCGATGGGCGAAGCTCCTCGCCGCATTGCGCGGCTCGGGACGCTCCATGCCCATCAAGGACAGCTTCATCGCCGCCACAGCGCTGGCGCACAGCCTGACCGTGGTCACCCGAAACCGTGGTGATTTCGAGGCGGCGGGGCTGAAGGTCGTCGATCCGTTTGCCTGACGGCGGGCCTCGTCAGTCCGGCGCCGGGCCCGGTTTCACAGCACCGCGCCGTCGCGGCGATCGATGCCGCTGCGCCGATCCAGGCCGCTCCGGCGCTCGATCTCGACAGGCTCTTGGACCCGGCGTCGATCCATGCCGCTCCGGCGATCCGAGCCGCTGCGCCGATCCGAGCCTGTTCGCCGATCCCTGTTGCCCCGCCGCTCCTCGCCGGAACGACGCCCTTCTCCGTTTCCTGGCTGCTGGGACATCTTGCCCTCCTGGCTGTCCACGCCCGAGGGCTGACTCGTCCCCCTTGCCCAGGGTGCCGCTGGGCGTGATCCCCACCGTTTCCTTGAACATCCGGCGATGCCGGTCCGACGCCGGGTGCCAGTGTACCCGGAAAAGCGACCGGCCACTCCGATAAAACGGTCGGCGTGGCTCAATTCCGAAGACCGCATCGTCTGTTTTGTACTAGGATCCCGTTATCGACTCATGTTCCGAAGGCCGCCCCGAGACCCGGAGATGACAATGAAAACGAAGCCCCTCACCCTCGTGTCGCTTGCCCTGCTTCTGCTCGCCGCCGCGGCGACCGGCCAACAGATGGACGCCACCTACGGCGAGGCGTTCACCATCGACGAGCTCACGCCGCTGGCCAAGATCATCGAGTCGCCCGATGCGTACGTCGGCAAGAACGTGCACACGGCCGGCTACGTGTACCAGATGTGCGAGAGCTCCGGCTGCTGGCTCGGCCTGCTGCCGAGCATCGACTCGGCCGAGTTGGTGAAGATCAGCTTCACGGCAACCGAAGTCCGCTTTCCCATCGGCGAGGAAACCGCGACGCACTGGGTCGAGATCGAGGGCGAGGTGATCACGGCCGAGCAGGAAGCCGCCGAGCACGAGGCCCATATGATCGAGGAGGGCGAGGACCCCGCCGCGCACGCCGAGGAACACGCCGAGCAGGCGATGCACGAGATGCGCACGATCTACGTGTGCGCCGGCGAGCCGGCGATGATGAGCGAGACGGCCGGCGATTGCCCCAGCGGCGAGACGATGGTCGCCAAGCAGGTACCGGTGCCGGAGTTCGTATCGCTGGCGATCAACGGCCGCGGCGCCGTGGTGAAGGCGAAGAAGTAGCCCGGCACAGAGCCGGCCGACGGCAGTCTCGAATCGCAAAGGACCTCGGCCCGTCCGACGAGCTAGACGTTGCGGTCGCACGCATCGTGGAGCTCGCGACTACGGTGGATCGGCAGCGCCTGCGCACCGAGGACGTCACCGATCGGATCATCGACGTGGACGCGCGGCTCGCGAGTGCGCGGACCACGGAGATCGAGTTGCTTGCGCTTCTGGAAGAATCGCGTGCCCGCCAGGCAGGCCTGGAGCACATCATGCCCGTATCGCTGCTCGTCGGTCTCCCCGCCTGGGGGACCATGCGCGTCTGGCGGCACGCTCGAGAGCTCCCGACGGACCGCGCCGACCCAAGGCGATAGCGTCTCCTCGGCATTGCTCGCGACCTTTCAGGCCGCCTTTCCCCACTCGGGCGTCGATCCAGGTCGCTTACCCCGACGGGGACGTCGATCCAGGTCGCTTACCCCGACGGGGGCGTCGATTCGCGGAAACGGGTGCCGCGTGGCCGTCTCCTCACGGTGGGGCAAAGCTCAAAATCGCCCGATCCTGTCGTGACATATTTATGTCACTATGATAGAAACCGGGCATGAGAACCACGATTCGGTTGCCGGATGATCTGTTGCGCAGGGCGAAGAAGTTGGCGATCGACACGGATCGCTCGTTGACACGCCTGATCGAGGAATCGCTACGGGAGGCGCTCGCGCGGGCGGAGTCTCCGCCTGCTCGGAGGCCGGAGCGCTTGACGACCTTCGGGCGCGGGGGCGTCAGGCGAGGCGTGGACCTGAACGACGGCCGCGGACTCCGCGACATCATGGACGCGTCGGGGGACGCGGTGCGCGAGGGGTAGGACGGTGGTCCTCATCGACGTCAACATCCTCGTGTACGCACACCGCCGGGACGCTGAGCGGCACGACGAATATCGCGCCTGGCTCGAGGATACGATCAACGCCGATGGCGCCTTCGGGATCGCCGACCTCGTGTTGAGCGGATTTCTGCGGATCGTCACGCACCCGAGAGTGTTCGAAACGCCGACGCCCTTGAACACGGCGCTTGCCTTCGTCGACGAGGTCCGCGGCCAGCCCAACTGCGTTCGCGTCGCGGCGGGAGAGCGACATTGGGAGATCTTCGTTCGTCTGTGCCGCGACATCGAGGCCGAAGGGAACCTCGTTCCGGATTGCTATCTCGCGGCGCTGGCGATCGAGTCGGGGTGCGAGTGGATCACGACGGATCGCGGGTTCTCTCGCTTTGCGGAAATCAAGCGACGACATCCCCTGGGAGGCTAGACGCTGGCAGCCCGGCGGCTGAGAGGCTAGCGACGGCGCGAGGACCCTGCCAAAACACCGGGCGCATTCCTTGTCTTCTCGGGTGCCCCGCGCTATCAGTCTCGGATACGAGGCTCGGAATCAACCCACAGCCGGATCCCCTCGGGGACCCGAAGGAACCCTCTTGATGCATCGCACCGATTCGAGAATCCTTGCTGTCGTTCTCCTCGCTGTCCTCACGCTTGTCGCGGTCACGCCCGTCATCTCGCAGGGAGACGGTTACTGGCAGGCCGTGGAGAGAATCCGCGACGAGGGGTTCAACCGCTCCCGGGTGATGGACTACGCCTGGTACCTCACCGACGTCATCGGCCCGCGCACGTCCGGCTCGTCCAACCTGCGCGCGGCGCAGGAGTGGGCCCGGGACACGATGCAACAGATCGGCCTGCGCAACGTGGTCATCGAGCCCTGGGGCGAGCATGGCGTGAACTGGGACGTCGAGTACGTGTCGTTGCACATGCTGGAGCCCGACTACCAGCCGCTGATCGGCTATCCGCTGGGGTTCACCGCCGGAACCGAGGGGAAGATCACCGGCCGGGTCGTCGTCGCGGATATCGGCAGCCGGGCCGACGTGGAGCAATACCGCGGCCGCCTCCAGGACGCCTTCGTCCTTTCCACCCCGATGCGGCAGTACGAGCCGCGATTCGAGCCGCAGGCGATTCGCCACGACGAGGGATCGCTGCAGGTCTTCGTCGAGGAGGGCGTCGACCGGAACATGGCTCGGCGCCGCGAGGAAGCGTGGGCCCGCCACCCGCCGCGGCCGGACGACCTGTCCGCCGAAGACCTGGAGGAGTTCTTCCGCTCGGAGGGAGTCGCCGCGGTTCTGGTGGCGGCGCAGGGCGGAGACGGCACGGTGTTCGTCACCGGACGGCGCGACCGCTCGCCCGTATCGGTTCGCAACAGCCTTCCCACCCTTTACATCGCCCCGGAGCACTACGGCCGCATGTACCGGCTGGCCGCGGCCAACATTCCGGTAACGATGGAGGCCGAGATCCGCATTCGCATCGAGGAGCGTGACAGCAGCGAGTACAACGTGATCGGCGAGATTCCGGGCAGCGACCTGGGGCACGAGATCGTCATGCTCGGCGCCCATCTCGATTCGTGGCATGCCGGCACGGGCGCCACCGACAACGCCTCGGGGTCCGCGGCCGTCCTCGAGGCAATGCGCATCTTGAAAGCAATCGCCGCGACGCCGCGCCGGACAATTCGTGTGGCGCTGTGGAGCACCGAGGAAGGCGGCCTGCGGGGCTCGCGGGCCTACGTGGCCCAGAAGTTCGGCAACCCGCGAGACGGAACGACCGCCGACTACGACAACTTCTCCGTCTACTTCAACATGGACAACGGCACCGGCCGGATCCGTGGAATCCACCAGCAGGGCAACCAACTGGTCGCGCCGATCTTCGGCGAGTGGCTGCGGCCTTTCTCCGATCTCCGGGTCGGCACGCTGTCGAACTTCAGCAACATGGGATCCGACCAGCGGGCCTTCGACGAGGCGGGATTGCCCGGGTTCCAGGTCCTGCAGGATCGCCTCGAATACCGGACCCGCACCTGGCACACCAACATGGACGTCTTCGACAAGCTGATTGCCGAGGACCTGCAGATCAACGCCGTCGTTCTCGCCAGCCTCGCCTACCAGGCCGCAATGGTCGACGAGCGCATTCCGCGCAAGCCGTTCACCGAATGGCGCCCCGAGTTCGAGGCCGTCCAGGAGGACAATTTCGGGGCAGGAAACGCCTACACCAACGCCATCGCCGACTACGACAACGACGGCGATCTGGACCTGTTCGTCGGCTTCAACGGGCAGCCCAACCGGCTGTACCGCAACGATGCCGGCAGGTTCACCAACGTGGCGGCGGACGTTGGCATCGCCGACAACGACGTGACGCGATCGGCCGCCTGGGGCGACTACAACGGCGACGGTCATCTCGATCTGTTCGTCGGCTTCGTCTCCCGCCAGGGGAGCTCGAACCGGCTCTACGAGAATCGTGGCGACGGCCGCGGCTTTACCGACGTGACGGAAGCAGCCGGAATCAGCATGACCGGCAGCTTCCGACAGGTGAGCTGGGTCGACTACGACAACGATGGCGACGTCGACCTGTTCGTCGGCCTGCGCGACAAACCCAACGCGTTGTTCCGCAACGACGGCGGCAGGTTCACGGACGTGGCCGCGGCCATGGGCATCGACGACCCACGCCGGACGGTGGGCGCGGCGTGGTTCGACTTCGACAAGGACGGCGATCTCGACCTCGTCGTCGCCAACATGGATGGCGACGCCAACGGTCTGTTCCGCAACGACGGCGCGCGCTTCGTCGACGTTGCCGAACAATCCGGTCTCGCCGACGGTGGCCGGCCACTGGGCTCACCCTCGTACGGCAGCGTCCGGCCGACGCTCGCCGACTTCGACGGCGACGGGAGCATCGACGTCTTCATGGCCAACTACGGTCCGAACGGGCTTTTCCGCAACCTGGGGGACGGGAGCTTCGAGAACGTCGGTCCGCGCATGGGGCTCGCCATCGACAGCCGCTACGACACCGCGACGTGGGGCGACTACGACAACGACGGGCGCCTC
>CBDUAS010000277.1:0-5873 GCA_965365185.1 uncultured bacterium
ATCGACGGAGGCGTTGCGCTCGAGGTCGATTACGGTCACGTTGGCGACTGCCCCGTGGCTCAGGTCGCCGGCGTCCAGGCCGAGAATGCGCGCCGGATTCACCGCCAGCAGCTCCACCAAACGCTGCAACGAGACGTGCCCGGCCCGCAGCAAACGGTCGCACGCCAGCGGCACGGCGGTCTCCAGGCCGATGATTCCGAATGGCGCCAGGTCGAATTCCAACGCTTTTTCGTCGGCGTGGTGCGGCGCGTGGTCGGTGGCGATGGCGTCCACGGTGCCGTCGGCGATTGCCTCGATCACGGCCTCGACGTCCGATTGTGCCCGCAACGGAGGGTTCATCTTCGTATTGGTGTCGAAGCTGCGCACCGCCTCGTCGGTGAGGGTGAAATGGTGCGGTGTCACCTCGCAGGTAACGTCCACTCCTCTCGCCTTGGCGTCGCGGATCAACCGTAGCGAGCCGGCGCTGGAGATGTGCGCGCAGTGCAGGCGCCCTCCGGTGAGCTCCGCGAGAATCAGGTCGCGCGCCACGATGATGTCCTCGGCGGCCGCGGGGTGCCCCTTGAAACCGAGTGCCGTCGATACGCTGCCCTCGTTCATCGACGCCTTGCGGGTGAGGCTCATGTCCTCGCAGTGCTCGATCACGGGGATGTCGAACATGCGGGTGTACTCGAGGGCGCGGCGCATGAGCTCGGCCGTCGCCACCGGATACCCGTCGTCCGACACCGCGACGCAGCCGCCCTCGACCAGCTCGCCGATCTCGGCGAGCGCTTCGCCACGCTGGCCGACACTGACACAGCCGATGGGATAGACGGGCACGGTCCCGACATCGTCGGCGCGCTCGATGATCAGCTCGCTGACCGCTCGCTGATCGTTCACGGGATCGGTGTTCGGCATGCAGGCAACGCCTGTAAACCCGCCGGCCGCGGCCGCGGCGGTACCGGTCTCGACGGTTTCCTTGTATTCCTGTCCCGGCTCACGCAGGTGGACGTGCATATCGATGAAACCGGGGGCGACGATCATCCCGCCGACGTCGACGATTTCCGCGTCATCGGAGTCGATGTCCGCACCTCGACCGGCGATGAGCCCGTCGACGAGAAGCAAATCGGCGATCTCGTCGACTCCTTGCACCGGGTCGACGACCCGCCCTCCTTTAAGCAGCAGATTCGACATTCTTGGCCGCTCCACTTCCTGCCAGTAGGTAGAGCACGGCCATGCGCACGGCGAGCCCGTTGCTTACCTGTTCGAGAATCACCGACGAGGGACCGTCGGCGACGTCGGAAGCAATCTCGACGCCGCGATTCATCGGTCCCGGATGCATGACAATGGCGTCTTCCTTGGCGAGCGCGAGTCGCTTGCGGTCGAGGCCGAAAAGGTTGAAGTACTCACGGGTGCTGGGAAACGAGAGCTTGCCGCCGCGCTCGAGCTGAATGCGGAGCGCCATCACGACGTCGGCGCCCTCCAGTGCCGGTTCCAGCCGGTCGTGCACCTCGACGTCGAGCGCGTCGATGTCGACAGGCAGGAACGTCGGTGGCGCAGCTACGACGACGTCCGCGCCGAGCTTGCGCAAACAGTGAATGTTCGATCGAGCCACTCGGCTATGCGCGATGTCTCCGAAGATGACCACGCGCAGCCCCTCGAACTTGCCCTTGAAATCGCGGATTGTCAGCGCATCGAGAAGTGCTTGCGTCGGGTGCTCGTGGGCGCCGTCACCGGCGTTGATGACGCCGGCGCTGCACGTACGTGCAAGCACGTGCGCGGCGCCAGGGCAGGAGTGGCGAATGACCAGAAGGTCGGGAAACATCGACTCGATGTTTCTTGCCGTGTCGATCAGCGTTTCGCCCTTGACCACCGCAGAGGTCGAAGCGGAGATGCTTTGTACGTCGGCCGACAGGCGCTTCGCCGCGATCTCGAAGGATGTTCGCGTACGCGTAGAGGGTTCGAAGAACAAGTTGATAACGGCCTTGCCGCGTAGCGTCGGCACCTTCTTGATGGGGCGGCGCGATATCTCCTTGAGATTATGGGCGGTGTCGAGGATCAACCGGATCTCGTCGACGTCGAGGTATTCGATCCCGAGCAGATCCTTCGTCTTCAAAGAGGCTGTCGCCTGCTCGGCAGGAAGCGGGAGCTCGACGTTGGTG
Organism: uncultured bacterium; assembly: GCA_965365185.1. Taxonomy (GTDB): domain Bacteria; phylum Acidobacteriota; class UBA890; order UBA890; family UBA890; genus CBDCGW01. The sequence goes on from CBDUAS010000277.1 coordinate 2,139, forward strand.
TCGACCGCGACCTTGCCGGCAACGACTTCATCGGTCCTTGCCATCATGCTTCTCCATCGCTCTTCGGTTTGCCGGCACCGCGCACGAAGTCGTCCACCTCCATCATCATCACGTTGTCTTCGCCGTCGATGTCGCGGCACTGGACCTTGATCACCTCGGTGAGGGCAGTCGGTACGTTCTTGCCGACAAAGTCCGCGCGGATGGGGAACTCCCGGTGCCCCCGGTCGATGAGCACCGCGAGCTGAATGGCGCGGGGGCGCCCGTAGTCGATGATTGCATCCAGGGCCGCGCGGATGGTGCGGCCGGTGAACAGCACGTCGTCGACGAGCACCACCACTTTGCCTTCGATCTCGAAGGGCAACTCGGTCGCCTGCACGACCGGGTTGGGCGCGATCTGCGAGAGATCGTCCCGGTAGAGCGTGATATCGACGCTGCCGGTGGGTACGTCGACGCCCTCGAATTCTTTGATCTTGGCCTGCAGCGAGTTTGCCAGCGGCACGCCGCGGCTTCGTATCCCGACCAGCACCAGGTCGGCGGTTCCCTGGTTGCGTTCGACCACCTCGTGGGCGATGCGGGAAAGAGCGCGGTCCATCTGCCGCGTATCCATGATGGTTGCCTTCTCACGCATCGGTTATTCCTCCACCACCCGTGTCCACGGACGACGGGCGGGCAAAAAAAAACCCGTCCGGCACGGGCACGGCCGTGCGGGCGGGTTCGCGATCGCAGCGCTTTTTCATTGGGCGCCCCTTTCTGGCCTCACGGGGCCAGTCCTTAAAGGGTGTAGAAAATTCGCAGCCAATGTAGCCGGGGGCGGATGAGCTGTCAAACAGCGGCCGTACGCAGGTCGTCAGCGCCCAAGACCGGGCGAGGCCCCCGGATTTGATGCCCCGCGGACGCCATGCTAATTTCGCTCGCGCCCCCCCGCGGCTTCGCGCTCTCTTCCTCCGGAGCTCATGTACGATCGGCGTTTGGCCATCGAATCCGTCACCCCTGTAGGCCCCGGGCAGTTCGTTCTCGCCTTCGAGAGTCCCGAAATCGCTGCGCGCTGCCGACCGGGCCAATTCGTCATGGTGTCGACAGCGGACTGTGTTGATCCGCTGCTGCGCCGTCCCATGGCGGTGCACCGGGTGCTGCGCGACGCTGCAGGTCAGGCGCGCGGGTTCTCGATGCTCGTCGAGGTCGTGGGTCGCGGGACGGCGCTGCTCGAGCGCAAGAGCCCCGGAGAAGAGCTGGACGTACTCGGGCCGCTCGGAGCTCCGTTTCAACTCCCGCCGACAGCAGAGGATTCCGGCGAGCACCTGCTGGTGATGGGGGGCGTCGGCTCGGCGCCGTTTCCGCTGCTCGCCGAGGAGCTGCTGGCTCGAGGACACGAGGTGCGGGCGTTCGTCGGCGCCCGCACGGCCGAGGCCCTCCTGTGCGTCGAGGACTTCCGTCGGCTCGAGGTCCCTGTGGAGATCTCCACGGACGATGGCACCGCTGGATTCCACGGCTTCGTCGTCGGGCCGCTACAGGAGTACCTGGGCAACGCCGAGGCTGCGAGCGCCACGCTGTATGCTTGTGGCCCGACGCCCATGATGCGCGCCGTCCACGAGATTGCGGTGACCCGAGACTTGCCGCTGCAGGTGAGCTTCGAGGCGCCGATGGCCTGCGGTATCGGTGTCTGCCTCTCCTGCGTTCTTCGCGTCGTCGACGACGGCGACGAATGGCGCTACGCGCGCTGTTGCCGTGAGGGGCCGGTGTTCGACAGCCGCGAGCTGGTGTGGGAGTGAGCGCGCCGGCGGTTGATCTTCGCGTGCGGGTAGGGGGGGTCGAGCTGTCGAATCCGGTCCTGGTGGCCTCCGGCACCTTCGGCTACGGTGCCGAGTTCTCGGAAATCATCGACCTCAGCCGGCTCGGCGGGATCGTGGTCAAAGGCCTTTCGGCGCAGCCGGTTCGCGGCAACCCGACGCCGCGGATCGTCGAGACGCCCGGCGGCATGCTCAATTCGATCGGCCTGCAAAACGTCGGCGCGGATGCATTCCTGGAGGAAAAGCTGCCCTTCCTGCGGCAGTTCGACACCGCTGTGGTCGCCAACATCTGGGGGACAACCATCGATGAGTACGTCGACGTGGCGGCGCGCCTCGACGGTGCCCCGGGTTTGACCGCTCTCGAGCTCAACATCTCGTGCCCGAACATCAAGGAAGGCGGAATCAGCTTCGGCACCGACCCGCGGCAGACCGAGCAAGTGACGGGGGCGGTTCGCCAGGCTTCCTCGTTGCCGCTGTGGGTCAAGCTTACTCCCGGTGTGACCGACATCGGCGTGCTGGCACGAGCAGCCGAGGCGGGGGGGGCCGACGCGCTGTCGGTGATCAACACACTCCGCGGCATGACCGTGGACGTGGCCACCCGACGGCCGACTCTGGCGACCGTGTTCGGGGGGCTTTCGGGCCCGGCAATCCTTCCGGTCGCGCTCTACATGGTCTACGAGACGCGCCGGGCGACGAAGCTGCCGATTCTCGGCATCGGCGGCATCGAAGGGGTCGCGCAGGCCCTGCAGTTCCTCGTCCTGGGTGCCAGCGCCGTGCAGGTCGGAACCGCGAATTTCTACGATCCGACTGCCTCGGCGAGACTCGTCGACGACCTGCGCGAATGGTGCGAAGCACAGCAAATCGAAGCCATCGAGGAACTCGTCGGAACGCTGGAGCAATGATCGACCGCGGAGGGGTGCGGCGCCCGGCCACGTCGTCCCCCGCGAGTCCGGCCTGGACCGCTGCCCTTCTCGTCGCCGTCGCAGTGGGCAGTGTTTCGTGTGCGGCGCGCCAGGTTCCCGCGGCAGCGGAGGGTCCCTGGGAGGGCACCGCTTCTTGGTACGGCGTCGATTTCCACGGGCGTCGGGCGGCCGACGGCAGCCGCTTCAACATGTACGAGCTCACGGCGGCACACCGGACGCTGGCGTTCGGTACACGCCTGTTGGTGACCAATATCGAAAACGGCCGCGCGGTCAAGGTGACGATCACCGACAGGGGACCGTTCATCGAGGGACGTATCATCGACCTGTCGTTCGCCGCGGCGCTGCAGATCGGTATGCTCGACACGGGGGTGGCCCGCGTGCGGCTGGAGGTCCTCCAATGAATCGCCGACCGGTGAACGACCGACCGCGTCTCGCTGTGGCCCTCGACGTCGGCAGTCGGGCGGCAGCCGTCGATGCGGCAGCGGAGCTCCGGGGCCATGTGGATCTCGCGAAAGTCGGTCTCGAGCTGTTTGTCAGCGCCGGGCCGGGCCTCGTCGAGGAACTGGTCGCCACCGGCTGGTCCGTGTTTCTCGACCTGAAGCTGCACGACATCCCGGCCACGGTGGCCGGCGCCGTGCGCGCTGCGGCCGGGTTGGGTGTCGATCTGCTCACGGTTCATACCGCGGGAGGGCGCAAGATGCTCGAGGCCGCGGCGGCGGCGCGCGGTGAATCCGGGATGCCCCGGCTGATCGGCGTCACCGTGTTGACGAGCCTCGATGCGGCGCAGATCGGTGAGGTAGGTTTGCGCGGCGACACCGCCGAGAATGTCGCCCGCCTGGCTCGCCTGGCATGCGATTCGGGGGGCGACGGTGTGGTTTCGTCGCCGCACGAGGTGGCGGCGCTCAAGGAGGCGCATGGCCGCCGATTCCTGGTCGTGAGTCCCGGTATCCGGCCCGCGGGGGCGGCCACGGAGAAGAGCCTGCTCGAGAACGGGCTGCTCCATGCCGACGATGGGCTTGACGGCC
>CBDUAS010000278.1:0-5855 GCA_965365185.1 uncultured bacterium
TCGTCAATCATCCGCTCTCCCGACGCGGCCCGGGATTGCGCTGTGGTGGCGCAGGCCGCCTCGGCAGAGTCTCGGTCGCGCCCACCGGCACCGTCACCGCCGCCACCCCATCCCCATCCCTCCTCGGGGATGTCGAGCGCTTGCAGCATCGTTTCCTGGTGCTGCGCCTCGTGCTGCAGGACCATGCGATAGACATAGCCGTCACGCAGCAGAGGGTCTCGGGTCGCCGGGTCGAGATGGCGCAGCAGCCCCAGGACCTCCTCGCGCACCGTGGACAGCTCGTCGCAGACTGCCGTTCTGTCGGGCAAGGAGAGGTCGCCACGCTCCTGTCGCGGCGTCTCGAGAGCGTCGAGGCTCTCTGCCAGCCCGGTGCCGACACGTCCCTCGACGGCGTCTACGAGCCAGAGCTTCTCGAACCCGGCAATGTGGGCCAGATCCCACAACAGAGGGCTCAGGAAAGGGCGCACCTGCCGCCCGAGCGCCTCGTCCGGCACGTTGTCGATCACCGCCAGCGTGCGCTTCCGGCTGTCGGTCAGTTCCTTCGCGATGCCGTCCGCGAGCGCCGCCGCCGCGGGCATCCTGGCCCCTGAGCGGTCGTTCAGGGCAGTATCCATCGAATCGGTCTCCTCGCCTCCGCCGGTAGGGCGCAGCCCCTTCGCAGCTCGAGGCCACCCACAGAGAGCTATCAGGGTACCGGCAACCGGTCGCAACATCGAGCACTCGGCCGCTGCCGAAGAGCCGGAGATCGAAGCGATCGCGGTCAGGTGTTATCGTCTGCGCGCCGGGGGGTGGACATCCACGCAACGCTCACGCCGCTGCGAGGTCGACGCATGCGCCAATCGATCACCCTGATCACCGGAGCAGCCGGCGAGATCGGGCACGCCCTCATCGACCGGCTTTCCGCGGCCGGAGACTCGCCGCTGGCAACCATCGACCTGCAGCCGCTGGACGCGCCGATCAGCGAGCGCGTCACACGTGCCTACACGGGGTCGATCCTCGACCACAGCTTGCTGGAGTCGATCCAGGCCGAGTACGCCGTCGATCGCGTCTACCACCTGGCGGCGCTGCTCTCGACCCGCAGTGAGTTCACCCCCGTGAGCGCTCACGAGGTCAACGTCACCGGGACCCTGCGGCTGCTGGAGTTCGCCATGTCGCAGGCACAAAGCCAGGGGCGTCCGGTGCTGTTCTTTTACCCCAGCTCGATCGCCGCGTACGGCGTCCCGGCGGACGCCGGCAACCGGCCGCTTCGCGAGTACGAGTACAACACGCCGACGACGATGTACGGGTGCAACAAGCTGTACTGTGAGCAGCTCGGGCGCTACTACGCGCGCCACTACAAGCAGCTCGACGCCGAACCGCACGCCGGGCGCATCGACTTTCGCGCACTTCGCTTTCCCGGCCTCATCAGCGCCATCACCATACCGTCGGGCGGCACCAGCGACTACGCTCCCGAGATGATCCACGCAGCCGCCAAGGGCGAGCCGTACGACTGCTTCGTTCGCCCGGACACGCGCATTCCGTTCATGGCGATGCCCGACGCCGTCGACGCCATTCTCGCCCTCACCTCGGCGCCGGCCGCGGCGCTGTGCCAGCACGTGTACAACGTCTCCGCGTTCAACCCCTCGGCGGAGGAGATCCGGCAGCTCGTGGCGCGTGCTTACCCCGATGCCCGCATTCGTTTCGAGCCGGACGCGCGGCGGCAGGCCATCGTCGACTCGTGGCCGGCCGCCATCGACGACGGCGCTGCTCGGGCCGACTGGGGGCTTTCACCGCGCTTCGACCTGGAGCCCTGTTTCGAGGACTACCTCATCCCGACGATCGCCAAGCTCTACCCGGAAGCAGACCGCTAGCCGACCGGTCAGAAACCGGCCGGCGCGGTTTCCTGGCAGGACCGGGCCACCTCGAGGCCGAAGACGGTTCCGAACAATGCGCTCGAGGCTGCCCGGAGCGACCGTCTCTTGCCGCTCCGACGTCGTTCTCCTACCCTGTCGACTTCCCGAGCGCAGCTCGCAATCAACACGGAGCACCCTGACCAGCATGCGAAGACCGATCGGAGCAAGACAAGCCGTGTTCGTCTCGATTCTCGTTCTCAGCGCTCTCGCGGCGGCATATCCGCCCGCGATCGTGGCACCGCAATCCGATGCGCGAGCCGTGGAAATCGCCCGCTCGACGCTGCAGGCAATGGGCGGTGAGCAAGCCTGGAACAACACCCGTTACATTAGCTGGAAGTTCATGGGCGGCAGGCTTCACGTCTGGGACAAGTGGACCGGCAACCACCGCATCGAGCAGGATACCCGCGAGGGCGATCGACTGGTCTCCCTCATCAACGTAAACGCCCGCGAGGGCCGCTTCTTCCGCAACGGTGTCGAGGTAACGGACGCCGAGGAGCGTGACCAGCTCGTCGCGCGGGCCATCGGCGCGTGGATCAACGACACGTACTGGATGTTCATGCCGTACAAGCTCCTCGATCCTGGCGTGACGCTGAAGTACCTGGGCGAAAAGCCCATGGAAGACGGGCGCCCCGCGGAGGTGCTGCAGCTCACCTTCGACAACGTCGGCAACACGCCGAACAACAAGTACGAGGTGTTCATCGCCAAGGACTCCGGCCTGGTGGAGCAATGGACCCACTGGACCAACGTCGACGACCCGGAGCCACGTTTCACGTTGCCCTGGGCCGACTGGCAGCAGTTCGGCAACATCATGTTGGCGACCAACAAGGGCCGCGACCGCGACTGGTCGATCCACGTCTACGATACGCTGCCGGAGAGTGTCTTCACCGAACCCGAGCCGCCGTTTACGCAATAGCGCGGGGAGGTCGGGCCGCGGCTCGCCCGGCTCATGTCGCCGGCTGCATGCAGCGGCGCGCGGCGCGGTCGCGGCGCTGTTGGGTTGTCAACCCGCGGCCCGGTGCAACCGCAGGCTCCACTCGAGGTACTTCAGATCCAGCGGCTTGCTGATGAAATCCGCAGCACCGCGCCGCAGCGCTTCCTGTGCCTCGGTGTCGTCGGCGTAGCCGGACACCACCCAGACCGTGCCGGCGTCGAGCCCCTGCGAGCGAATCGCGTCGAGGACCTCGAGCCCACTCATTCCCGGCATACGAATGTCCAGCAGCGTGACATCGGGGCTGTCACCTCGCAGCGCCTCGAGCGCCTCTGCGCCGCCTCGCGCCGTCGTCACCTCACATCCGAGGCCTGTGAGAAAGCGGTACAGCAACTCCACCACGCCCGGCTCGTCGTCGACCACGAGGACGCGCGTCGTACCCAGCTTCAAGCCGTCGAGCTGGTCGCCCGCCGACGGCGGTCGTACCGATTGCAGCGGTTTCTCGAACTCCACGCCGACCACGACTCCGAGCTCACCCGCTTGCGCTCGGCGAACGTAACCGCGCATCGAAGGGACGCCGACCTCCGCATCGGCAAAGTGCACGGTGCAGAGCGTTCCCTCGGGCACCGCCTCGCTCAGTCTTGCACGCAGGCCTCCGACGCCGACCTCGACGACCTCTCCTTCGACGACGCGCTGCACCGGATCGTCGAAGTGGATCTCGACCACGGAAGGAAGCTCCGTGAGTCGAAAGCCACTCGCGGCGGCGTTTTCGTTGCTGTCGTTCGGCATGCGTTCACCCCGTCGCGAGGCAAGACGTGCCTCGAGCGCTCCCGATGACGAAAGCGGCCCACCCGGCACGATTGTACGGTGAGCCCGGGGGGCGGACGAAGCCTATTGCGCTATCGCCTGCCGCGGGCGCCGACAGCCGGGCGGCGAAGGATGCGGGCCAGGCCCCTGATCAATCGCTGAACCCGACGCGCGGCAGCACGCGCGCCAACCGCCAGGCGGCGAGTGCGAACAGCGTCAGGCAGGCGGCACCCGGGGCCCAGGAGCCGTACAGCAGGTAGCCGACGCCGAAGAGCGCCGAATAAACGGTGACACACCCGAGAAACCACCCGAGAAACGCCGCTGTCAGGCCCTCATCGCCGCTCTGGGCGTCGATCTCGCACGTCGCGGCGACAGGGTCCCAGCCGGGTCCGAGCGGACGAATCTGCCGGTAGAACGACTGCAGCACCGAGTGCTCGGTCGGAGGGGTCAGCAGGGTCACCAGCAGCCACCCGCTGGTGGTGATCAGGACGCCGATCACCAGCTTTGCCGAGGCGCTGAGCTCGGCCAGACCGAGAGTCCCGTGGACGAACTCGAAATACACCGCCACCGAGAACGAGATCGCCATCGCGGCGATTTCACCCCAGGCGTTGATCCGCCACCAGTACCAGCGCAGGAGGAAGATCAGCCCGGTGCCGGCACCGATCTGCAGCAGGATCTGAAATGCCTGCAGCGCGTTTTCCAGCCACAGCGCCACCATCGAGGCCAGAACCACGAGGATGATGGTGCACGCCCGCGCCACCGACACATAGTGTCGATCGTCGCGGTCGGGAGCGAAGAACCTCTTGTAGAAATCGTCGACCATGTACGAGGCGCCCCAGTTCAGGTGGGTGCTCACGGTCGACATGTACGCCGCCGCCAGCGACGCCACCACCAGGCCGAGGAGGCCGGACGGCAGGAACACCAGCATGGCCGGGTACGCCAGGTCGTGTCGGATGATCGAGGGATCGAGGTCGGGGAAACGCAGCTGCAGGGACTCCAGCGTCGGGTACACCAAGACGGACGAGAGAGCAACCAATACCCACGGCCACGGTCGCAGGGCGTAGTGGGCCACGTTGAACCACAGTGTCGAGTACACGGACTCGCGCTCGTTGCGCGCCGCCAGCATACGCTGAGCGACGTAACCGCCGCCGCCGGGCTCGGCACCCGGATACCAGGTGCTCCACCACTGCACGGCCAGCGGCACGATGAGCACGGTCGAGACCGCGGTCCAGTCGGAGAAATCCGGCAACAGCGACAGCTTCCCCTGCAGCTCCGGGCTCGACACCAAACCACTCAGTCCCCCGACCTCGGGTCGCTGCAAGGCGAAGTACGCGGCCGACAACGAGCCGATCATCGACACGGTGAACAGCAGCAGGTCGGTCATCACCACGCCCCAGAGGCCGGACGTCGCCGAGTAGATGGCGGTGATGGTCGCAGCCACCAGCACCGTCGTGTACTTGTCGACGCCGAGCAGGACGCCGGCGATCTTGATCGCCGCCAGCGTCACCGTGGCCATGATCATGACGTTGAAGAAGACACCCAGATAGATGGCCCGAAAGCCGCGCAGGAAAGCCGCCGGCTTGCCCGCATAGCGCAGCTCGTAAAAGCCCATGTCGGTGAGCACGCCGGACCGCCGCCAGAGCCTGGCGTAGAAGAACACCGTGCACATGCCGGTGATCAGGAACGCCCACCACAGCCAGTTCTGGCTCACGCCGCCGGTGCGGACGATGTCGGTCACCAGGTTGGGGGTGTCGGTGGAGAACGTGGTCGCCACCATCGAAGTCCCCAACAGCCACCACGGCAGCTTGCGGCCGGAGAGAAAGAACTCGTCCATGCCGGCCCCGGCGCGGCGGGCAAAGTACAGGCCGGTCGCCAGCGCCACGACGCCGTAGGCAGCGACGACGAACCAATCGAGAGACGTGAGCTGCACGCCGCTTACCCGTCGACGCCGCGGGCCAGTTCGGCCTCTGCGGCGATGTAGCCGAATGCCGCCCAGCTCGTGCCCTCGACGATGCGCTCGAACACCTGCTTCGCCGCGTCCGCGTCGCCGTTCACCAGGTACCAGTTGCCCACCCCGTAGCCCTGGGTGGCGATGTTGAGGGCGACGTCGGGGTCTTCCGCGGCCCGCAGGTCGAGCAAGTCCTCGGGCTCCACCTCTCCCTTGTACATGAGCAAGCGGCCGCCGACGCCGTGTTGGCGCCGATCTCCGCGGACATGGAGATCATCGA
>CBDUAS010000279.1:0-5835 GCA_965365185.1 uncultured bacterium
ATTTCCTTCTCGAGCGCCCGCACCTGATCCAGGATATAGACAACCTGACCGCCCGTATCCGGCAGACCCAACACGTTGGACTGGCCGAAAAAACCGTGTGGCGAGAGAATCGCCAGATTGAATATCATCGGAATACGGCTGAGGAAGCTTTCCAGATTCTTGGGTTCCGGCGCCTCCAGAATATCGGACAGCAGATGCAACATATCGCGCATGCGGGCCACGGTGCGCGCACGCGTCGATCACTCGGCCGAGAACATCCTCGGTCACCACCCTGCCATCGAGGTACACTAAGCCACCGATTCCGCTCAATCGACGCCTCGATTGCTGAGGTGGATTACCAAGCTGCCCCGCGGCGAACCGGCCGAGCCTTGCTTGCTACGATGACGAGCACTCCGCGAGTCCTTTCACTGTTTCGCACCTTATCACCGCCGCCATCTGCCGCTGATCCCATTCAGCTCGATGTGGATCAGACGAAGAATGCCATCATGCTCGGCCTGGGGCCGGTGCTGCACAGGGCGGCGGGCGAGCAGGAGGGCTTGTTTCCTTCCGGGTTCGAGCTGCCGGTGGCGTGCGCGGACCTCGCCGCCAAGGACGCCTGCAATCGCCAGACCGAGGCGCTCCGCCGAATCCTCGTCAACACGGACGACCTCTCGGATCACATCACTCTGCTGAAGGGCATCGACACGCGCGACGGATACCCCGATCGCCATCTGCGGAGGATGGGGGATATCGACCTGCTGGTCGGCCAGCAAGACCGCGCGCGCCTGGAGCACGTCCTGCGGGAGCTCGGCTTCGAGTGGGAGCCACTGCGCATGCCCGAGGACTTCTACGACGAACACCACCACTCGCGGCCGTTCGTCCATCCGGAAACCGGCGTACGGATCGAGGTCCACCACGAGTTGGCCGGCCGACACTCCGTTCTCGGCTCGGTCGAGGCTTTCCGCGACGAGGTGGTGCGGGCCCACCGGCGGCTAACCGACTTCGAGGGCCTCCCGGTGTACCGACTCGAGCCGGAGCTGAGGTTCGTTTACGTGGCCGCTCACTGGTGCTATGACCTGAGGTTCCCGTTCGTCCTCAATGGCCTGGTCGACACCATGCTGATGCTGGAGGATCCGGTCCAAGACCTCGACTGGGAGCTTGTCTCCCGCTGGCTCGAGGATCGCCGCGTGGCCACTGCGCTCTATGTCTTGCTGACCTATCTGGAGAGGCACGGCCTGGCCGAGATCAATTCTTCGTTCCGCCGAGCCTTGCGGCGATCGCGAAGGTCGGTCGGGCCGGTAGGCGTTCGTTTTCTGCATTCGATTCTCAACGCGTCGCTCCGCGGCCGTCTGTACGGCCGTTTGGACTTACGGAACCCCACGTCGATTGTCTGGCGGTCGATGATCGGGTCGTCCCGACCCCTCTGGAACGTCTTCCGCGTTCCCTCCGCTCTGCTGTTCTCACCGGGTCCCGACGGCCGCGTCTCGTTCTGGTTGAAGCTGCGGCGACTGAAATCGCTGTTTCGCGGGACCCGCAAGGCGTAGGGGCCCATTGCCGGCGTCCGGAACGACCTTTGTGCCCGCTCCCATGCGGTTGCATCGCCCTTGCGGCAGGTTGGGTGATCCGTCACCGTGGGGACATGAGCAAAGGACCGGGACCAACACTGCTGCTCGTCATCGTCGCCCTGGTGGCGACGAGCGGGGAGTGGGTGGCCGCAGGGCAGAACGAGAGGTTCCTCGGCTACGAGATCGGCGAGGAAAGACGTTACGTCCTCGGCCCGGAGGAGTCTCTGGTGCGTGGCGAGCTCGGCTTCTGGTCGATTCGTCTCGAAGAAGTCTACGCGGACACCACCGGTCGACCCGAGGGCGTGTTCGCGCTGGTACATCGATGGCAGGCTCCGCAGCCGTTCGCCACGCCGCCGCTGTACGCGATCATGCGGGTGGAGAGCGAGGGCACCGTACGGGTCAATGCGCACGGCTTTCCGCGGATGATCCGCTACGAGACGGTCCGGCACCTCGCCGGCGTCGGCGAACAGGCCTACACCATCGATTACGAGATCGACGACGACAACCGTCGCTATCGCAAACGCACGACGCTGGACGGCAACCGCTGGTACCAGGACGTTCCGATTCGCGGCCACGACTCGATCGATCGGCGCGCGGCGGCCGGTTTGTTTGCCTTTCTACCGACGGTGCCCGGCTGCCTCGACCGCAGGGTATCCACCTACCAGGGACAGGGCGCGGTGACGCCGCAGCCGCGCTCCGCCAGCTCCCAGCCGGGCACGCAGTTGACCCCGCCGAGCACCATCAGAGCGATGGACAACACCGACTGCGAGGAGACGTTGTTCGCCAATCCCGGCCTGCTTGCTTTGGCGATGCCGGCGCTGTGGGAGGCAAAAGGGCAGCGCGAGTACGTGTTCTTCACGCCGATCGGGCCGGTCGGTGAGCCGACCTCCGGCGTCGGTGTGGGAGTTCCGGGCCAGCCCTACGGCCCCGGCAGCGGCATTGTGCCGCCGGGTGCCAGGCCCGGCGGCATGGGCCTGCCGCCGTCGATGGCCCGGCTGGAGCCGGATCCCATGACCTCCGCCACCTACCACGAGATCGAAGCGCTGCGATTCGTCGAACGGGTTTCGGTTCGCGTCGGGAGCCGCACGCGAGACGCCTGGCTGGTCGAGATGTCCCACGAGGTCGGGCCTCTGTATCTCGACGACGAAGGCGGCGTACTGCGCGTCGATTTGCCGCCGGTACCGGGATCTCCGGAGCGTTTCATCCGGATGCTCTGGGCCAGCGAGTTCTGAAGACAAGTCCCCTTGAGGGGCCTTCGCCGCGCTGAGTCGATGCCGACCAGCGCGTTTGGCTACAATCTCTCCGTGAACGACATTCGCAACTTCTGCATCATTGCCCACATCGACCACGGCAAGTCGACCCTCGCGGATCGCTTGATCCAGCGCTGCGGCGGCGTTTCCGATCGTGAGTTCCACGACCAGCTCCTGGACACCATGGAGCTGGAGCGGGAGCGCGGCATCACCATCAAGAGCAACACGATCACACTGTCGTACGAGGCTGCGGACGGGCGGACCTACACGCTCAACCTCATCGACACGCCGGGACATGTCGACTTCTCGCACGAGGTGCGCCGATCGCTGATGGCCTGCGAGGGGGCGTTGCTGCTCGTCGATGCGACGCAGGGCGTGGAGGCGCAGACGGTCGCGAACGTGTACCTGGCGCTCGAGCAGGAGCTCGAGATTCTGCCGGTGATCAACAAGATCGACATGCAGGCGGCCGACGTCGAGCGCGCGCTCGAGGAGATCGACGAGGACCTGGGGCTCGACCCCTTCGAGGCGTTGCCGGTGTCCGCGAAGGTGGGCACGGGCATCGACGAGTTGCTCGAGGCGATCGTGGGCAAGCTGCCGCCGCCGACTGTCGACAGGGAGGCTCCGCTCAAGGCGCTCGTCTTCGATGCCGAGTACAACCCCTATCGCGGCGTCGTGCTGCTGGTGCGCGTGGTCGATGGCGTGGTCCGCCCGGGCCAGATGGTCGAGCTGATGCACACCGGCGCGGCATACGAGGTCGAGGAGGTCGGCCTACTGAAGCTGGAGCGCGACAAGCAGAAGGAGCTGGCCTCCGGCCAGGTCGGATACGTGATTGCGGGCATCAAGGCGATCGGCGACATCGACATCGGCGATACGATCACCGACGCTGCGGCGGCGGCCACGGAGCCGCTGGCAGGGTACGTGGAGGCCAAGCCGGGGGTCTTCTCGTCGATCTTTCCCGTCTCCAACGACGACTACGAGGACCTGGCGCGGGCGCTCGAGAAGCTCAAGCTCAACGACGCGGCGCTGACCTTCCAGAAGGACTCGTCCAGTGCCCTGGGGTTCGGGTTTCGCTGCGGCTTCCTCGGCATGCTGCACCTGGACGTCGTGCAGGAACGCCTGAGCCGGGAGTTCGACCTGTCGCTGCTGTTGACGGCGCCCTCGGTGGAGTTTCGCGTCACCAGCGCGGACGGACAGACCGGCATCGTCGAGAACCCCTCCGAGTACCCCGACCCGGCGACGATCGAGCTCGTGGAGGAGCCCTACATCAAGGGATCGATCCTCATGCCCGATCGGTACGTTGGTACAGTGATGGAGCTGCTGCGGGAAAAGCGGGGCGATGACATCAAGTTCCACTACCTGGCCGCCGGACGCGTCGACATGACGGCGCAGTTGCCGCTTGCAGAGGTGCTGTTCGACTTCTACGACCGCCTCAAGACCATCACCCAGGGCTACGGCTCCTTCGATTACGAGCTACTCGACTACCGGCCCACCGACCTGGCGAAGGTCGACATCCTGGTCAACGGCGAGAAGGTCGACGCCCTGGCCATGCTGGTGCACACGGACAAGGCTCGCGGACGCGCCCTGCACGCCTGCAAACAGCTCGAGCGAACAATTCCGAAACAGAACTTCAAGATCGCCATCCAGGGAGCGATCGGCCGCGACATCATCGCCCGTCGCACGATCAGCGCCTATCGCAAGGACGTCACCGCGAAGTGCTACGGCGGCGATATCACGCGCAAGCGCAAGCTGCTGGAAAAGCAGAAGGAAGGCAAGAAGCGCGCTCGCGCCTTCGGCAACGTCGAGGTGCCGCAGGAGGCCTTTCTGGCGGTGTTGCGTGCCGACCCGGACGAGGCCTGAAAGCGATGCGCGAACGACCGGGCGGATCCGAAGGACACCCGGTCGGGCAATCGAGGGGTGGCGACGAACCCGAGCGCTTGGCCGGCGCCCCGGGGCTCTACATCCACGTGCCGTTTTGCGCCCGGGTGTGCCCTTATTGCGACTTCGCAGTGCAGACCGGCGGGGTCAAGAAGAAGTCGGCGTACGTGCACGCCCTACTGGCGGAGATCCGGGAATGGGGCGCGGGATCAGGTGGTTGGGAGGTATCGCAGCCGTTCGATACGGTGTATCTGGGTGGCGGCACGCCGTCGGCGCTGGCACCTGAAACCATCGGCGAGATCCTGGCGTCGCTGAACGCCGAGCTGCCGGTGGCGGCCGAGGCGGAGGTCACGCTGGAGGCGAACCCCGAGGACGTCACCGGAGCGAATGTCGTCGCCTGGCGCGATCTCGGTGTCTCGCGCCTCAGCCTGGGTGTGCAATCGTTCGACGACGACGCGTTGCGGCTGCTCGGCCGCACCCACACGGGCGAGCAGGCAGAGGCAGCCGTCCGCCGGGCGCTTGCGGCCGGATTCGGCTCCGTCTCGCTCGATCTCATCTTCGCCGTGCCGGGGCAATCGGCGAAGAGCTGGCAATCGGGGCTGCAGCGAGCGGTGGACCTGCAGCCGCAGCACATGTCCTGCTACGAGCTCACCGTGCACCCGGCGACGCGCTTCTTTCGCCAACGCGAGCGCGGTCTCTTCGTCGAGATGCCCGACGACGGCAAGACCGAGCAGCTCTTCGCCACACACCGCTTTCTCGCTGAGGCCGGGTATCCTGCCTACGAGGTGTCGAACTTCGCCTTAGCCGCCGGCTGGCGCTCGCGGCACAATCTGAAGTACTGGAACCACGCCCCGTATCTCGGCCTGGGACCGTCCGCGCACTCCTTCGACGGCAGGCGCCGCCGTTGGTGGAACGAACGGCGTCTCGTCGACTGGATGGCCGCGATCGAGGAAGGTGGTACGGGCACCAGCCAACGAGAAACCCTCACGCCGGAGCAGCTCGTCCTCGAGGCGCTGGTGCTCGGAATGCGCACGAGCGCGGGCGTCGACCTGGAGAACCTCGCACACCGCCACGGGGTCGACCTGGCGGGCGCAAACGTGGAGCTCATCGATCGGCTCGTCGCCGACGGCCTGCTCGAGCCCGACCGCGACCATCGTCTCGTACCG
>CBDUAS010000280.1:0-5831 GCA_965365185.1 uncultured bacterium
CCAGAAGTATTATGCAGAGGTCATTGCCAATGATCCCCGGTTCGATGAGATCTCCGCCAATGGCGTCGAGTTCGAGATGCACGCGTCGGGCCTGCTGTGTGCGTTCGCCACACGGGCGGGCTACGAGAGCACCTTGGCAAGCCTGCGTGCGATCGACGCGGTAGACGGACTTCAAATCGAAGAGCTCGATGCCGCCTCGCTGGTGGCGAAAGAGCCTGCCCTCACCCGCGCGATGTTCGGCGGCATCTTCATCGCCGGGGAGCGGCACGTGCGCCCGGAGTCGCTCAACGCCGGCCTGGTCGCATGGTTGCGCGCAGCGGGAGTGGAGATCCGAGACGGGGTCGAGGTGACCGGCGTACGCGCCGGCGATACCGGCGTCGCCCGGATCCGGACGAGCGCCGGAGACATCGACGCGGACGCCCTGGTGATTGCCACGGGGGCATGGTCCGGCAGCCTCTCGCGGGATCTCGGGCTCGCGTTGCCGCTGCAGGCCGGAAAGGGATACACGATCACCGTCGAGGCGCCGGTCGTCGAGCTCCGCGGCCCGGTCTATTTGCCGGAAAAGAAGGTGGTCACCAGCCCGTATCGGGGCGCGCTGCGTGTCGGTGGCACGATGGAGCTGTCGGGCGTCAACGACAGGCGCGACCCGCGCCGGCTCGCAGCCATTCGCCGCGGCGCCGAGTCGTTTCTGCCGGGTTGCCTCCAGGGCGCTGGTCATTCCGAGTGGATGGGAATGCGGCCGCTGACGCCGGACGGCCTGCCGGTCATCGGGCGGGTGCCGGGTCATGACCACGCGTACCTGGCCACGGGCCACGCCATGCTCGGCGTCACCCTCGGCCCGGCGACGGCGGCGGCGGTCGCCGACCTGGTGCTTGCGGGTCGCACGAACCTACCGATCGCGGCGTTCGACCCGCAGCGGTTCGCCTGACCTGCCGAGGGCGACGGCGACGTCGCTGGCGGGGCTGTCGCCGGCGTCTCTCGAACGCCGGGATCCGCTCCTATTCCCCGTCGACGACCTGGATCACGATCTCCCGGCCGTTGGCGCGAATCTCCGGCACGTACATGGCATGGCCAAGGAGGGGCAGGGCGTGGAACTCGCCGGGGACCTCGGCCCTTAGGTCGTAGCGAATCTCCCAGAACCCCTGCGGCAGCTTGTCCACGAACAACGCCACCTTGCGGTCGCGTAGCTCCTGATAGACCCAGCGGCGGCGCCCGGTGTAGTCGGCGCTCTCGCGGCCGCCATCCAGGAGCGTGACGCGGGCGTCCGGAAGGGTGCCGTCGCCTCCGTCCGAGCCCGCGGCGGTCGCGGCGCCGGCTTCGATGGCTCCGGACTTCAACTCCCGGGCAAAGACCGGCTCGCCGCTGCGGATCTGCACCGACTCCAGCCCAGCCGGCTTGAGATCCTCGAACACCAGGTACTCGTAGTCGTTCTTGGTCTCGATGGTGATCACCGCCTCGATGCGCTGTCCGCTGGTGACAACGTCGCCCTGGCGCACCGGCTGGCGCTCGTACGTGTATCCCTTCAGCAGCGTCTCGCGGCCGACGAGCCTGTAGTACTGCCGGCGGACGAAGATCTCGTTGCCGGCGGCAGTCACCGGCTCCTCGAGGCTGAAGAACGTCGCCTCGGCGGAGAAATACAGGGGTCCATCGCCGCTATGGCGGAGGATGCGGATTTCGTTGTCGCCGTCGACGATGAGCTCTTCGTCGACGGCGTATCGCGTCGGCGCCCGCAGGATCTGCTCGCCGCCGACGGAGCGTCGGGCAATGCTCTGCCCGTTGACCAGCACCTCGTACTCGAGATCCGTTTCGAGCTCGCCGCTCACCTGCAGGTAGTCGTTGAGGGCGAAGATCGTGATCGCCGTGTCGCGGGTGTTGCTCCACTGGGCCCCTCGGCGGTTCTTGATCAACCAGTTCGTGGCCGGCTCGATGAGCTCGTTGCCGGGGTCGATGCGCAGCAGGGCGCGCAAGGCGAAGCTGGTGGCCTCGATGCCGCCGTCCGACCAGCGCCACCAGATACCGTCCTCGCCCCAGTGCGCCGTACCGATGACGCTGTCGCGCGTCGCACCCCCACCGCGCTGGATCACCGAGGTGTCGGGAGCCGCGTCGCGCCGGACGCCGTTCTCCAGGTTGCGGACCAGCGTCATGGCCTGATCGCCCAGGCCGAGCTGGTGAGCGCTGAGCGCCAGCAACGCGCGGGTGTAGGCGTTGAGCCGGTCGCGCCGGGACCAGAGGTTGTCGAAGGTGCGGGTGAGCGGGAACTCCCACGAGTAGGAGATACCCTGGCGATCCATCGACTCCGCGAATGCCGACAGCGCATGCAGCATCCACGACTGCAGGTCCGGGTTCGACTCCTGTTCGATGATCTCCAGCTCGAGGAAGCGAACGCCGCGCGCCAGGACGTCTTCGCGCACGACGATGCCGGCGTCGCGCGCCATGGTCAATCCCCAGACCACGTAGGCGCTCATGAAGTGGTCGGAATCGCCCTCCTTCCACCAACCCCAGCCGCCGTCATCGTGCTGGAAGTCGTAGATGCGATCGAGTCCGCGGCGCACCATGTCGTCGAGCTGTTGTAGGTCTCGCTGCCCTCGGGGCTGCGTGCGCTCGACGAACTCGCGTTCGATGCCGCCGAAAACCCGTCCCATGACGTCGGCCGGCTGTAGGCCGAGGTCGCCGAGCGTCCGGGCAGTGATCACTGCCGGCAGGAAGCGCGACATGGTTTGCTCGGTGCAGCCGTAGGGGTAATCGATGAGGTAGGGGAGGGCGTCGAGCATCGTCACCGCCATGCTCGGCGCGACCTGCACGACCATCCCGGTCGATCCCTGCCGTCGCCCCGCGGGCAGATCGAGCGAGACAGCGACCTCGTTGCCGCGCATCTTTCCCGCCGCGGCGATGAGCTTCTCGATACCGTGGTCGTGGGCAATGAACCTCCGCTCCATCCCGTCCGAGTGCTCGCCGGCGCGACCGCCGACGGCCAGCCGGATAGGCCCGGGCTCGTCGACCGAGACGACCCAATCGAGTCGCACCTCGCCGCCGGCGGGGACGTGCGCCTGCGAAGAGGCTTCGTCGCGGACGGTCACCCCCTCGGTCTCGAGGAACGGAGCCACACGCATCGTCTCATCGGTGTTGTTGTTGACCACCGCGGAGATCGTCGCGGTGTCGCCAACGACGAAGAAGCGCGGCGCCTGTAGCCGGACGATGAGCGGCTTCTGGGTCCGCGTGCTGGAGATGGCCGTGCCGAACGCGCTGCCTGTCGTGGCCACGCGGGCGCTCGCCCGCCAGCTCGTCAGCGAGTCCGGATAGGTGACGCTCACATTCGCGATACCGTCTGCGCCGGTCACGACGTCGGGCTCCCAGAGCGCCGTCGAGCGGAAGTCGCTGCGCACCTGGACCGCCGGCTGCTGCCCCGGCCCGCCGAGACCGGGGGCCGGCGCCGCGGCCATCTCCTCCGACATCGTCATGATGGCGTCGGCGGCCCGGCTGCGGCCTCCCACCTCGCCCTCCGCGACCACCGACTTCGAGGCGAAACCGACCTCTTGATTTGCCTGGTACAGATCGTAGTCGCGCAGCTCCGCCCCCGTGCCTCCGGTGGCGGCGAGCTGGCGTTGCACCACGTCACGCCGGTCGACGAGCTGCCCCTCCCTGCCTTCGACCAGATCGACGTAGCGCTTGTGGTGGAAGCTGCTGTCGTTGCGCACCACCAGCGGTCGCTTGCGGCCGAAGAAGTACTGGCGCGGGTCCTCGGCGTAATCGGACTGGATGTAGAAGGTCGACTCATCGACCAGGCCGAGGGCAACCTCGGCGACCACCGGTCGACCCGCGTGATCGCTGACGCGAACAGTGAGGATCCCTTCCTCACCCGGCTGGTACTGCTCGCGATCGCTGGAAACCTGGACGTTCAGAAAATTGCGCGTCGGCGGCACCACAACCTGTTTGACGGCGGCGTGGATCTGATGGTCGGCGACCATGGTGCCGGCCAGGTAGATGTTCGGTACGTGCTGTTCCTGCAGCTCGATCTGCACCAGCTTCGCCGTGCCGCTCATGTGCACGAGCTGGTAGCTGTAGAGATCTTCCCCTTCGATGCTGAACAGCACGTAGCGGTCGCCGGCGTCGGCGGTGAGCATCACCGCGGCGGTCTCGCCGGCGCGGAACGTGTCTTTGTCGACGATGATCCCCAAACCACCGTGTCGGTAGCCCAACTCGGTGGTGGTGTTCGTGGCCACCCAGACGGCCGTATTCGCCGTCACCGGGGACTCCTCGCCATCCTCGCCGGTGAACGAGACGCCGTAGTAGCCCTCGGATTCGGGGGTGAACGCGAACACCGCCTCACCCTCGTCGTCGGTGTTGATCGAGCGCGTCAGCACCTCCTCGTGTTCGTAGCCGCGGAACTTCAGCTCCCAGAGGCGCCCGCCCACCCGTGGGAACGAGGCGTTGGCGAGCTGGAAGGCGCGCAGCTCCTCGCCGCTGATCTCGTCGCCGTCGGCATCGACCCAGATCTCCCGCCAACGGTCGCGGGTCACCCTGACGATGCCGCCGATGCTCATCGGCTGCTCGTTCGCATCGAGCGCCTTGAAGTCGATCCGCACCTCGTCCTGCGGCCGGTAGATCTGATGGCGCGGCAGCGGGTGGACGAAGTAGCGCTGCCGGGTCA
This sequence comes from uncultured bacterium, assembly GCA_965365185.1. Classification (GTDB taxonomy): domain Bacteria; phylum Acidobacteriota; class UBA890; order UBA890; family UBA890; genus CBDCGW01. The sequence continues at coordinate 4,649 of CBDUAS010000280.1, forward strand.
CCCGTACCGCTCCCGTACCGATGATCTCGCGACGCGAGGCGTCGGTGACGCGGGCCTCGATGCGGTACTCGAAGTCCTGACCACCGCTCGCCGGGGTGTCGAAGGTCAGCGTTGCCTTGCCCTCGGCGTCGGTGGTGAGCGTCTCGCGCGTCACCACCTGGCCGCCACCACGGTTGTAGAGGTTGTTGCGCGGGTCGATGTCGTCGTAGTACCAGTCGAGCTCCCGGCGTGGCCGCCACCACTGGTAGTAGGGATTCTGGTACACGAGCACCTCGACGGCGGCATTGGCCACCGGGCCGCCGAAGTAATACGCGGATTCGATCTCCACCTCGACGCGGTCGCCGAGGCGGAAGGACTGCCTGCGCCCGTCCTGTTCCGGCGTGTTCACGGCCACCTTGAACTCCGGCAGCTTGTATTCCTCCAGCCGCAACAGAGTGGCGCTGCCGATCTGGCTGCCGCCGTTGCGCTCGCGGAAGCTGACGCGGTATTCGCCCAGCGGCATGGTGTCGGTGAGCTCGATGCTGTCCCAGGCGCTGCCGAAGGCGTTGAGAGCAAGTTCCTTTTCGGCGATCTTGGTCCCGCGTGGGTCGAAGATCTCGTAGTAGATGGAGCGGTTCGACGGCGTGGAGTAGGTCGAGCCGTCGTATTGCCGGGCGATCAGCTTCCAGCGCGCCTCCTCGCCGGGGCGGTAGGCGCCGCGATCGGTGAAGGCGTACACGCGCCAGTCGTCCCAAGCCTGGCGGTACGGGTACGTAGACCCGAAGCTGAGCGCCTGATGATCTTCGGCGGCGGCGGCGACGAACAGATCGAGGTTGCTCGACGTGTCCGACAGCGTGAAGAGGGCCATGCCGTCCTCGTCGGTGCGGGCGCTCAGGTGTCGCCAGATCCAGTTGCCGTTCTCGTAGCGCCGTTCCCACAGGGAGGCGCTGGCGCCGGCGAGGGGCGAGCCGTCGAAGGTATCGCAGAGGTAGACGAGGGCCTGCGTGCCGAAGGTCTTCAGCACGAGGGAAGCGTCGCTCACCAGAATGATCTCCCGGCTGCTTGCCGGGACCGGCAAGGACGAGGTTCACCTGCTGGTCGTGGGCACCGCTGATCGCGGCCTATGCGGCGGCTTCAACTCCAGCATCGTGCGCGAGGCGCGCCGCAAGATTGAGGCGCTGCGCAAGGACGGAGATCGGAAGAG
>CBDUAS010000281.1:0-5830 GCA_965365185.1 uncultured bacterium
TGGCGTAGGCGCGGGCACGCCGTTGTCCGTCGTGACCCCCCGTATTCCCGGCATCAAGACGACCTCAACCGGAGCGAGCTCAATGTCTGACGATCCCGTACTGTCCGGGACGCCCGCGGAACAGCGCGGGCGCGCGGACGGAGACAGCGGCAAGGCGCGCTGGGAGAGGGATGTCTACGGGCCGGCGCGGCAGAAGCGCGCAGAGCGAGCCGAGCGGTTCGTCACCGCGTCGAGCCGCCCGGTGGAGCCGCTGTACGCCCGGGACGACCTCGCTGAGCGCGATATTTCGGACGACGCGGACATCGGTTACCCGGGAGAGCCTCCGTATACGCGGGGAATCCATCCCACCGGCTACCGCGGAAAGCTGTGGACCATGCGGCAGTTCTCCGGGTTCGGCACGGCCGCGGACTCCAATCAGCGCTACCGTAAGCTTCTCGCCTCCGGCCAGACCGGGCTGTCCGTCGCGTTCCATCATCCGACGCTCGTGGGTCGGGACTCGGACGATCCAATCTCCCGTGGCGAGGTCGGCAAGCAGGGCGTCGCCATCGATTCCCTCGCGGACATGGAGACGCTGTTCGACGAGATCCCGCAGGATCAAGTCACCACGTCGATGACGATCAACCACCCGGCAATCGTTCTTCTGGCGATGTACGTGGCGGCGGCGGAAAAGAAGGGCATCGATCGCAAGCTGCTTGCCGGAACCATCCAGAACGACGTTCTTAAGGAATTCATTGCCCAGAAGACGTTCGTCTTTCCACCGCGTTCGACCATGCGCATCATGGGGGACGTCATCGAGTGGTGTACCGCCGAGTTGCCGCGCTGGAACTGGGTCAGCGTCTCCGGGTATCACATTCGCGAGGCGGGCTCGACGGCGGTGCAGGAGCTGGCGTTCACCCTTCGCGACGGCATGGAGTACGTGCAGGTGGGGCTGGAGCGCGGTCTGGATGTCGACGCCTTCGCGCCCCGGCTGTCCTTCTTCTTCAATGCCCACAACGACTTGTTCGAGGAAGTAGCGAAGTACCGCGCCGCCCGCAAGCTGTGGGCCCGATACATGCGCGACCGGTACGGGGCCAAGTCCCCGCGCTCCTGGTGGATGAGGTTCCACACGCAGACGGCGGGCTGCACGCTGCTCGACCGACAGCCGCGGAACAACGTGATGCGGGTCACCGTGCAGGCGCTCGCCGCGGTCATGGGCGGCACCCAATCGCTGCACACCAACGCACTGGACGAGACAATCGCCTTGCCGACGGAGGAGAACGCCATCCTGGCGCTGCGGACCCAGCAGGTCATTGCCTACGAGAGCGGCGTCAGCAATACGGTCGACCCCCTCGGCGGCTCGTACTACGTCGAGGCGTTGACGGCCGATCTGGAACGCGAGGCCGAAGAGATCTTCGCCAAGATCGATGAGCTGGGCGGCATGGTTGCGGCAATCGACAACGGGTATCCGCAACGCGAAATCCAGGAGGCGGCGTTCCAGTATCAGAAGGAAATCGAGGATCGCGAGCGCATCATCGTCGGCCAGAATGACTTCGTCGAGGACGTCGGCGAGCCCATCGAGTACCTGTACATCGACGATTCCGTCGAAGACGAGCAGGTATCCCGGTTGGGCGAGCTCCGCCGACGGCGCGACACGGATGCGGTGGGGCGGGCGCTGGCGGGCGTTCGCGACGCGGCCGCGGGTGATGAGAACCTGATGCCGCGAATCCTCGAGGCAGTGCATGCCTACGCCACCGTCGGCGAGATCTGTGGCGCCATGCGCGACGTTTTCGGCGAGTATCAGGAGCAGCCGATCTTCTGAGGCAGCGAGCGGAGGACCGCAGTCGAGGGTCTTCGAGACGAGGCAACAACGTGTCCGAAAAGCGCATCCGAGTGTTGGTAGCGAAGCCCGGCCTCGACGGCCACGACCGAGGTGCCAAGGTCGTGGCCCGAGCCATGCGGGACGCAGGTATGGAGGTGATTTACGCCGGTTTGCGGCAAACACCGGAGATGGTGGTGCAGGCCGCGGTGCAGGAAGACGTCGATGTCATCGGTCTGTCGATCCACTCGGGCGCCCACAACTACATCCTCGAGCGGGTCGTCGACCTGCTGCGGGAGCACGAAGCCGAGGATATCCTGCTCGTGGTCGGCGGGATCATTCCGGATCGTGATGTCCAGCGTCTGCGAGACCTGGGCGTCGATGCCATCTTCCCCCCCGGAACCACGACCACGGACATCATCGAGTTCATTCGCGAGCAGACGGGCGACCTCGCCGCCTGAGAGGAGAAGAACGTTGACTGAAGGAATCATCGAATTGACGGCAGAGAACTTCGACGCCGAGGTGCTCAACAGCGACAAGCCGGTTCTCGTGGACTTCTGGGCCGAGTGGTGCGCGCCGTGCCGCATGTTGGCGCCGACGATCGACCAAGTTGCCAGCGACTATGCCGGGCGCGTCAAGGTCGGCAAGCTCAACGTCGATGAGTTCGGGGAAATCGCGGCACGTTACCAGATCCGCGGCATTCCCACGATTCTGGTTTTCAACGGCGGCGAGGTGCACGACCAGATGGTCGGGGCCGGTTCGCGCGAGACCATCGTGAGGATGGTCGACAAGGTCGCGGCGACGCAGGCGCCCGCCTGAAAAGGGGGGGCGTGGCCCCTCCGGCGAGAGACCCGGTAGTAGCGCTGTGGACATTGTCGTCGACGATTTGCCGGACGACGGCAAACGCCTGCACGGAACGACCCCGCTCGATCTGATCGCACGGGAGACGGACGAAGACGTCTCGGTGCCGGACGGGGCCGCGTACGATCTGTGGATCTCGAAGCTCGGGTCCACCGTCAACATCGAGGGTAGCCTCGATGCGATTGTCCGGGTCGGCTGTAGCCGTTGCGCGGCTCCGGTACGAATTTCCGTGCATCGTGAGTTCAAGGCGGTCTTCGTCACTGCCGACAGCGGCGAGGCAGATCGCGCCGTGGAGCTTGACGAGCGAGACCTGGATCTTGATTATTACCGGGGCGGCGTCATCGACGGCTTGCGGTTGTTGGCCGAGCAGATCCTCCTGGACATACCCATGAAGATCCTGTGCGCGGACGATTGCAAGGGTCTGTGCCCCTCGTGCGGGGCCAATTTCAACCAAACAGAGTGTGATTGCGAAGCACCGACCGATCCGCGGTGGGAGTCGCTGAAGGACCTTCGCGATCGCTTTTGAACGCAACTCTTTGCAGAGGAAAGTACCGTGGCACTACCGAAGAAGAGGCACTCACGTGCGCGCCGGGATCGCCGTCGAGCGAACGACGGACTCGCGGTTCCCGCTCGTTCTCGATGCGGGAACTGCGGCCGGGACAAGGCACCCCATCGCGTATGCTCGCACTGCGGCTACTACAAGGGGCGCGTCGTTCTGGCCAAAGACGAGGACTGAGCCGCCGAACATTCACCGGCCTCGTGGCCGGGTTCGATGTCGATACGAGGCGCGATGAAGATTGCCGTTGATGCCATGGGCGGGGATCATGCCCCGGAGCATCCGGTTGCGGGAGCGGTCATGGCTGCCCGGGAGCTCGGTGCCGACGTCGTCCTGGTCGGCAGGAAGGACGCCATCCAGTCGGCGCTGTCGCGTCACGCCTCCGTGCCCTCCATCGATGTCGTGCATGCGGACGAGGTTGTCGACATGCACGAATCGCCGGCAACGGCGCTGCGGCGCAAACGCGACTCTTCCATCCACGTCGCTGCCCGCCTGCTGCGCGACGGCGAGGTTCAGGGGTTCGTGTCGGCGGGAAACACCGGTGCCGTCATGGTCACCGTCAAGCTCTACGTCGGTACCATCACCGGCGTCGACCGGCCGGCTCTGGCGGTCATCCTCCCGAGTCGTCGGGGTCGCACGGTGCTTGTGGACGTGGGGGCGAACATCGACCCGAAGAGCCGGCAGATCCTGCAATTCGCGGTCATGGGCAGCTTCTTCGCGCAGACCATCATGGGGCTCGCGGATCCGCGTGTCGGCCTGCTGTCGATCGGTGAAGAGGCCGGCAAGGGCACCGACCTCATCCGCGCGGCGCACGCGGCGCTGGAGGCCTCGCCGCTGAACTTCCTGGGCAACGTGGAGGCGCGGGAGATCTACAGCGGTGCGGCCGACGTCGTTGTCTGCGACGGGTTCACCGGAAATGTCGTCCTGAAGACTTCCGAGGCAGTCGTCGAGACCATGTTGCACCTGCTGCGCGAAGAGCTGACGAGCACGCCTCGCAACCGGCTCGGAGCCCGCATCGCCCGCGGCGCGTTCCGCGACTACAGGGGCCGGGTCCACTACGCCGAGTTCGGCGGCGCGCCACTTCTCGGCGCACGAGGTCTGTGCGTGATCTGCCACGGTCGATCCTCGGCGCGCGCCATCATGAACGGGATCCGCGTGACCATGGAGTACGGGCAGCACGGCGTGAACGAACGCATCGAAGAGATGCTCGCCGGGCTTCCGCGCGAGAACGGCACGAATCTCCTCGACGTCGCCAAGCCTGCTAACTGACCGGTGTCGCCGCACCAGCAAGGGAGCCACGTGCCTGAACCTACCGCAACGCCGAAGACAGCATTCCTTTACCCCGGACAGGGCTCCCAGTACGCCGGCATGGGCAAGGGCGCGCACGCGGCCTTCCCCGAGGCCCGTGAGGTATTTGCCGAGGCCGATGCGGCACTACCGATGTCGATCACCGAGCTGTGCTTCGAAGGCGACGAGGAGACCCTGCGCCTGACGGAGAACACCCAGCCGGCGATCCTGACGGTAAGCGCCGCCTTGCACCGGGTGCTCGAATCCCGCGGCCTCGTGCCCGATTGGGTTGCCGGGCATTCGCTCGGTGAGTACTCGGCTCTTGTCGCCGCAGGGACGCTCGACGTCGGCACGGCGGCTGCCCTGGTCCACGCCCGGGGCCGCTACATGCAGGAAGCCGTCGCCGAGGGGGTCGGGGCGATGGCCGCGGTCTTGGGGCTCGAAAGCGACGTCGTCACCGAAATCTGCGCCGAGCACAGCGGCGAGGAAGTCGTCGAGGTCGCCAACCTGAACGCCCCCGGGCAGGTGGTGATCGCGGGCCACGCCGGGGCGGTCGAGAGAGCGGCCGAAGCCGCAAAGACCGCCGGCGCACGACGGGCGATCATGCTGAACGTCAGTGCCCCGTTTCATTGCTCTCTGATGCAGCCGGCGGCCGAGCGTCTGGCGCCGGCGCTCGACGCGGCGACGTTCGCAGATCCGGCGCCGCCGCTGGTGTGCAATGCCGATGCCGATGCCGTCACCGGCGGCGCAGCCGCCCGGGACGCCCTGCATCGCCAGGTCACCAGCCCGGTGCGCTGGAGCGAAACGCTGGAATTCCTCGCCGCCCAGGGCGTCGGTGTGTTTGTCGAGGTGGGCCCGGGCCGTGTGCTCAGTGGCCTGGTGAAGCGGACTCTCGGCCGCGGTGTGGGAATCTACGCCGTCGACGAGGTCGAAGAGGTGGAGGCCGTGGTGCAGGCGTTGACAACGGGGCAGGAGCTCTCATGAGCGGCGCATTCGAGGGGCAGGTGGCTTTGATCACCGGAGCTTCGCAGGGCATCGGGGAGAGCATCGCCGAACGACTGGCATCCGAGGGCTGCAATCTGGTGCTGGGCTCCCGCCGCAAGGACGCCTGCGCGGAGGTGGGCGAGCGTCTCGGAGCGCACGGCATCGAGGTCGTGGCGGTGCAGATGGACGTCGGCGATGTGGCTTCGGTCGCCGCCGCGGTCGTTAACCAAATCTGGTCACCGAAAATTACTGGGGACGACCAACCACGGCCCGGTATGGGCGTTTTCCAACGGATGTTTTCCGTTTCACTCCAGGTCATCGGAACTCCGCTCGTGGTCGCATGGCCC
>CBDUAS010000282.1:0-5811 GCA_965365185.1 uncultured bacterium
CCGTCCTCCACGAATCGCGCGAAGGTGGGTAGCTCACCGGCTCGAATCATCGAGCCCATGATGCGGAGGCTGCCGGCGTCGACGCCGAAGACCAGCAGCGGCCGTCGCCCGGCCGGGCCGGCCGACAGAGGGTCTCGAAGCCGCAGCGCGTAGTTCGACGCGAGCAGCGCGGCCCCCGAGACCAGCAGAACCACCGCTGCAAGCCGCGGAGAGATGCGCAACCCGTCGCGCTGCCCGAGGCGTTTTCCAAACCACAGTACAACGAACATCGAGGCGATGAATATCGAGGTGGCAATGAGCGCGTCGAGATAGAACGAGCGCATCCTCCCCGGGTAGCTGAAGGGCAGTCCGACGTACACTTCGATCTGTCGCCATGCTGTCAGGTATGCGAGCGTGGTCGCCGCGAGCGCCAGGCTCAGGACGGTCGGGAAGACAAGCGCGTTCGGCCTCTTCATGCGGCTGAGCGGAATGTGGAGCACCATTGCGAGCACGGCACCGACAACGGCGCCCAGAAGCCCGTACAACACGACGGACCGGACGAGGATCCAGGTCGTCAGGGAGACGGGATGCGAAAGGTCGAAGAGCTCGTCGTGGTAGCGGTACAGGCCGGCCAACAAGAAAACCTGCCCCCCCAGAAAGCCGCCAAGGAAACCGGACGACACGGAAAGCACGAACGAGCTGGATTTCTTCATCGATTGGCCTCGCGAAAACGCCAGCGGCTACGATAGGGCGCCAGGTGGATCATGAGAATCGTACCAAGTCGCGTAAAGTCCCCGAACCCTGCAAGCGGACGCAACACCTGGCGGACACTCCGCAGACCGCGTCGATCGAACGAACGGCCGCGGCTGCTGAACAACCAGTTTAATGAAAGCACATGCGCAAGGCGCCCTCCACACATGCCCGTTTGAGCCTCTCCGGCGCTCTCGCATCATGAATCCCGCCGACGCGCTCGCTCACGCTGCAAGTGCCGGCTGGACGGACTCAAGTCGCGACTATGATCCGCGTGACCCGGAACAGGCCACGGACCTCTTGCGGACGGCCGACGGGCTGCTGGAAGCGTGCCCCGGGCTCGCGGCCCTGAAGGAGCTGGAGCAGCGTCTGATGAGCCGCGACGACGTACCGCTGGCACTCCACTTGGCCGTCAAGCTGGCGCGATCGAAGGCAATCGTCCGTTCGGTCAGGCGCGCGCTGCACGTCTCGATCGTGTTCGCGGTCTACAAGGAGCGGGCACGCATGATGAGGCCGGAACAACACCCGCACGGTGAAGACTGCCTGGTCAGGAAGGTGAAGCAACTGCGCTGGTTGTTCGGCGAGTCCGTCCCGATCGATTGGAGCATGACCGTCGTGGACGATGGCTGCCCGGAGGGCAGCGGACAGCTCGCCGAGAGCATCCTGGCGGAGCGGTGCCCTGACGCTCCCGCGCGCGTGCTGTTTCTCGAAGACGCCGTCCGTCGCGATGATCCCGTGACCCGTCCGATGAGCTCGGCGGCGGATAGCCAGAAGGGTGGCGCGATCCTCCTCGGCATGTGGACGGCGGTGCAGGAGCAGCCCGGCCGTCACATTGCCGTCTACACGGATGCGGATCTCTCGACCCACCTGGGCCAGACGGGGCTGCTGATCGAGGAAATCGTGCGCCGTGGGATGGACGCCGCGATCGGCTCGCGGCGGGGGCCCACATCCGTGGTGATCAAGAAAGGGCGCAGGAATACGCGCGGCAAGCTGTTCATCTATCTGTGGAAGGGGCTGCTTTCGCCGCTGCGCCAGGTCACCGATACGCAGTGCGGCTTCAAGGCGTTTTCTGCGGCGACGGTGAACGCCGTATGCAGCGACGTCATGGAGAAGAAGTTCGCCTTCGATATCGAGCTATTGCTCAAGACCGAGCTTCGGCGACGCGGCTCGATCGGCAAGGTCCCCATCGCCTGGATCGATAGCGAGGCAGCCTCCACGACGACGGACCTGGAGCCTTACCTGCAGATGCTTCGGGCGATGGTGGCGATGTACCGCAGGTACCTACCGAGTGAGCCGGATGCGGAGCGCCTGGCCGGCTTCATCGAGCGGATGACCGACGCGGAGTGGGCCCGGTTGGCCGACAACGTTCCCGCCGAAATCGCCGACGGAGACCCGCGCGCGTTCGATCGGGTGCGTCCCGTGTCGGTGGACGATCTGCTGGCGGTTGTCGAACGGTAGATCGCCGCCGCACCTCGGCTCGGACGGGTCTTCGTGTCGCTGGGTATCCCTTTCATCTCGGCGCCCGACGCACGGCGCTGTCTCGAGCAGTTGAAAACTGTTTTGTGAAGGGCCACGGTGACTTACAATGACTTTAAATACGTTATGGCGACCAAGGCGGTGGGACCCGGGAAGGCGCGCCGGTTCCGACCTGTCTTTCTCTTTTCACCGGGGCCGAACATGCTCGCGCACCGCCGTCCCGCAGCCGACCTCGGCCTCGAGTCAGAGCTGCAGCCTGCACCGTCGTCGGGCGCTGTGGTCCAGGAATCCCTGGCTGCGATGCGGGCAGACCCGGTCGCCAGGCTCACACTGGCGTGGATCGCGGTGCTTGTGCTGCCGCACCTGCTCCCGGTGGTCTCAGCGGAGTGGCGCGGCGTGGTCACCGAGTACCTCGCCGAAACGGTGCTGGCCTTGCTCGTGGTCGTGGCCGTGCGGTGCTGCTTCAACTCCATCGCCAGCGCCCGGGAGCGGCGCTTCTGGGATCTGATCACGATCGCAGCGGGCCTCACCTTGGTAACCGAGTTGACGCGCCTGGTGTTGTCCGACGAATGGTGGTCGCGCCTGCCATTGTTCACCACGGACGTCGTGGCTTTATTGTCGTACTTTCTGATCTTCGGCGCCGTGGAATTCAAGCCCCACGGGCGCGACGGGACGTCGTTGCGGCGCAAGATCGAAATCGCGGCGAGCATGACCTTCGCCCTGGCCACCTGCGTGTACCTGCTGGCGATCCCGGCGTTCGCCGAGGCCGATTACGACGCGTTCGCCCCGGCGATGTTTACTTTTACGGTTCTCGACTTCGTGCTGGCCTTTCGCGCATGGAGTATTGCGCGGCGGTGCTCGAGTCGCCGCTGGAGGGCGATCTACTGGTGGCTCGGCACGTCGTTCGGCGTCTGGGGCGGGCTCGATCTGGCGGAATCCCTGATCTACTCCGGCGTCCTTCCGGACTTCCCTCCCGGTACGCCCCTCGATCTGGCCTGGTATCTGCCGTACGTCGCGATGATCGCCTTCGCGCTGGTCAAACATCAACCGGCGCTGATCTCAGGCGAGCACCGAGTGGAAACGCAGGGCGAGATCGGCGTCCCGGTCCCGCGGATGCCGGCGCCACTGGTCGGCTACGCGCTCGGGTTCTTCCTCCTGCACCTGACGATCGGCGGCCTGAACCTCTTCGGACGCCGCAGTGGCTTCGCAGAAAACGCGTTTACCTTCACGGTCGTCCTGGTGCTCGCCGGTATGGCCTGGGTGCAGCAGAGTCTGCTGGCGGGGGAGCACAAGCGCGCCTTGGCGGAGGCAAGGGCGGCGCGCGACGCCGCGGAAGCCGCCAGCCGCGCCAAGCTACAGTTTCTCGCCAGCATGAGCCACGAGGTGCGCACACCCATCAACGGAGTCCTCGGCATGCTCGAGCTGCTGACGCGGACAGAGCTTTCGCAAAGGCAGGCCGGGTTCGTGAGCACTGCGCGGCAGGCCGGAAGGCACCTGTTGCACGTCATCAATGGGGTCCTGGATATCTCCAAGATCGAAGCCGGGAAGCTGGTGCTCGAGAGCCACGAGTTCGATCTGCCGGAGGCGGTGGAGGAGACCGTTCATATCTTCGCTGAAGATGCGAGCGCGAAGGGCCTCGAGCTCGTGTGCGACATCGGCGAGATCGTTCCGCAGCGAGTCATCGGCGACGAGAGCCGGCTGCGTCAGGTGCTGGCGAACCTGATCGGCAACGCGGTCAAGTTCACCGATTCGGGCCACGTCGTGGTGACCGTCGAGGGAAACGGCGACGAGCAGGTCGCGCTTCGCTTCAGCGTCAGAGATACGGGGATCGGCATCGCTAAGGCCGAGCAGGAGCGTTTGTTCGAGGCGTTTACGCAGGCCGACGACTCGGTCACGCGCAAGTACGGCGGCACCGGTCTGGGGTTGGCCATCGCGAGGCAGCTTTGCGAGGCCATGGGCGGGCAGATCGGGGTCAACAGCCGCGCCGACCACGGTTCGGAATTCTGGTTCACCGTGGTACTCGAAGCGGCGCACGGAGTTGACGGAGATCGCGCCGACCTGGCCCGTCTCCAGGGGGCGCGCGTGCTCGTCGTCGGGGGGCGCGGCATAGGTCGCGAGGTTCTCGAGAAACAGCTTCGATCGTGGCGCATTGAGTGCGTCGCGGTGTCGGACGAGGGCTCGGCCCGTGCGCTTCTCGCCGAGGCTGGCGAGCGAGGAAGGCCGTTCGCTGCCTCGATCATCATGAACGCGGGCGGCGCAGGCCGGGCCATCGATCTGGCGCGCCGTATCGAAGCGGACCCGCGCACGCAGTCCTGCCCGCTGATCTTGGCGATCGACGTCCGGGGGTTCGGTTCCGAGGCCCTGGACGGATTCTGTTGCCTACCCACACCTCTTCGTCGGTCCCAGCTTCTCGCAGCGCTGAGCGCTACAGGCGACGCGCGCTACCGGAGCCCGGCCCGCGAGTTGCCCGCAACAGTCGCCTCTTCCGAGCAGACGACGCTCGCGAACCATGTTCTGCTCGTCGAGGACAACGCGGTCAACGTCGAGGTGGCCGTCGCCACCCTCGAATCGTTCGGCTGCCGCGTGGAAGTGTGCACGGACGGCGGTGAGGCTCTCGAGGCGCTGGATCGGTCCGCGTACGACGTGATTCTCATGGACTGCCAGATGCCGCATGTGGACGGGTACGAGGCCACGCGGCTGATCCGATCTCGCCGCGACGGCCGCGAGAGGATCCCGATCATCGCCCTGACGGCACATGCCTTCTCCGACGAGCGTCAGAAGTGCTTCGCCGCCGGCATGGACGACTACGTCGCCAAGCCTTTCGATCAGGATGTGCTCTACGCGGCCGTACAGCGGTGGTCGGGACGGTCGTCCACATACGCATCACAGCCGGGCGTCGAGACGAGGGAGTCGCTTGTCGCCGACTGAAGATCGGCCCGCGGCCCCGGGGCCGGCCTCGACCGGATCGAATACCGCCCTTCCGGGCCGGCCCGATCAGCGTCGGCGCTGTCGCGGTAGGATGCGTCGTGGGCGAATTCGAGCGGCGGTCGACACAGCGACGGCTGCCGCCGAACGTTCGGCTCCGGGAGGACCTCCATGAACAAGACCGTCGTCGTCGGTGCCGGCGTCATCGGACTCCTGTGTGCCTATGAGATCCGTCGCCGTGGCGGTGGCGTCATCGTCATCGACAAGGGCCAGCCCGGCGGCGCCTGCTCGCTCGCCAATACAGGTTGGGTCGTGCCGTCGTTTTCGTCGCCGCTTCCCGGCCCGGGGATGGTGCGCAAGACGATCGGATGGATGGCGCGGGCCGACAGCCCCGTTTACATCCGGCCGACGGCCGTCCCAGCGATGGCGGGCTGGCTGTGGCGGTTCTGGCGCCACTGCAACCAACGCGACCACGACACCGGCTTGGCGGCGGTGGCGGCGTCCATGCCCAGAAGCGTCATGGCGTAGTGGATGATGAAGGTCCAGCACATGATCTGGGCGCCCACGTAGAAGAACTGGGCCACCACCCCCTCGGTGTAGCGCCGGTTGGCGAGGAGGCGCTGCATGGTGGGGCCCATGTCCAGCCGGTCACCGTGGTTCTCGGTCCGCTGCATCTTCGTG
>CBDUAS010000283.1:0-5788 GCA_965365185.1 uncultured bacterium
ATGATGAACACGGCGACAAGTAGTCCGGCCAGGTAGAGCCCCCGCATTACCATGCCGCTCACCTCGGCAACGTCCATCTTGGCCACGACGCCGACCTCGATCTCAGGCACCCACCGGTACGCTGCGAGCACCTCTGCCCCGCGGTAGTCGAGGCCGACGACGGAACCGGTTTGCCCCGCCAGAGCCAGACGCATGGGCTCGCCGTATCCGGATTCTCGCGGCGGCGCAGGGATCGGACCATCGGCGAGATTGCTGCCAAGGAATTCGATCGAATCCCCTACCAATCGTCCGACGGCGATCTCTCCCGTCTCGCCGAATGCGTCCGCCGCCTGCACCAAGTTACGGACTCGGTCGAGCAGGTCGGCGAGCTGTGCTTCGCTGCGAACCTCGGTGGCCTGGAGGTCGGCGATGGCGGCGATCATCCTGGCTTCACTGGAGGCAAGAGCCTCGAGGTCCAGTCGCTTGTCCTCGAAGACGGTCTGATAGAGCGACAGGACGACCGCGGCAGCAGCCGCAATGGTGACCACGGCGACAATCAGCGTGACCATCGCCAGGCGTGTGCGTCTTCGGGAAACTCGCATGCCGTATCACCCAGAGTGATCCGAGACCCCGATCAGGGATTGTCGACGAGGACGGCGGTGGACCCGGACCGCCGTCCTGCTAGCGAGGCTCGTCGGTAATCTGCTCCTTGATGTGACGAAAAGCGGGTAAGACATCGATAAAGACGTCGAATATCTCGGGATCGAAATGCGTCGCCCTCCCCGCATGCATCATGTCCAGAGCCGTCTCCTCCGCGAAAGCGGGACGGTACGCACGGTTGCAGGTAAGAGCGTCGAAGACGTCGGCAACGGCGACGATGCGGGCCGGCACAGGGATGTCTTCGAGCGCCAGGCTGTGCGGGTAACCGCTGCCATCCCATTTCTCGTGGTGTGAGCGGGCGATCTGCTCGGCCATACGCAACAAGGGGATGTCGGAACCTTCCAGCATCCTGGCGCCGATTCCGGTGTGTTGTTTGACGACTTCGAACTCTTCCGGAGTCAGCCGGCCGTTCTTCAACAGGATGCCGTCGGGAATGCCGATCTTGCCGATGTCGTGCATCGGTGCGGCGACGCGGATCAAGTCGACGTCGTCGAGCTTCCAACCCAGCGCCCGCGCGAGAGCCTCGGCATACATTCCCATGCGCCGAATATGACCCGCGCTTTCCTCGTCACGGTATTCGGCGGCTGCCACCAGGCGCAGCGCGATCTCCTCCTCGCGTCGGCGCAGCTCCTCGGTGCGTCGGCGGACTTCCCCTTCCAGGTACAAGCGCTGGTCTACCTCGGCGCGAGTTCGATCACGCTCCCGCAACGCGGTGGCGACATTCAGCATCACCTCGGGCTCGTCGAATGGCTTCATGACGTAGCTGTGGGCGCCGAGCTCGATGCAGCGCTGCCCGGAAACCGGGTCGTCCGTCCCCGTAACCATGATGACGGCGAGGTCCTCGTGTTGCTCCTTGGCCTTGGCGAGGACGTCGACGCCGGACATGCCCGGCATGACGATGTCCAGCAGCATGAGATCGAAGTCCCCGGTGTCCAACGCCTCGAGTGCCTCCGCGCCCGAGTTCGCGGTCTTGCAGTCGTGCCCGGAGGCGCTGAGCCAACGCTCGAGCAACTCGACGATGAGCTCCTCATCGTCGACGATCAGAACCCTCGCCTTGTCTTTGCCGCTCATCGCCTCACTTCGGGTTGTCGTGAGACGTGCCTGTTCTCGGCGGCGTCAACGGTTCTGGAGCGCGCTTCGTCGCTGCTGGACGGCGACGGACAAGACACGGAGAGCCCGTGGAGGTAGTTGGCTGAGCGGCGGCGGATCCGGGGTCTCGGGATCAAACCGACGCGGCCGCACGATTCCCGTACGCACGACGTCGAGCAGGAGTCAGGTTTGACCCTCGGAAGATGCCGACGGCGGACGCCGCGTTGATTGGTATCGGATGAAACCGAGGCCCCGGGACAAACCCCGAACCTCTGGCAATGCTCGAGCACGACTCACGGCCAGTGGTCCCCAAACCGAGTTGCCCTACAGCCGGTCCCCAAACAACCCCGGCTCTCTGCCGCCGTTCGTCGAGCGATCGAGTCCTCGATGCCTTCCGTCGGTCGGCTCCTGACATCAGCAGGCTACCGGCTCCGCACCGATATTTGAAGTCCTTTTCAGAGATTGATCACTGAAGGCTCATGGGGGTGACTATCGGCACTGTCGTGGACCGTTGCCCAAGCTGCTTGTCGCTCAGGCGACCATCGTTGGTTTCCCCGTTATCGTTCCTGCGGCGCGGCGACGGCAATGCCTTCGATCTCGATCGCTGCATCCGTCGCGTGCAAGGACTGGACTCCGAGCAGCGTCGACGCCGGCGCTCGGGAGCCGGAGAATCCGTGCGCTTCGCGCGCCGCTCCCAGCGCGGTCAGATCGGCTTCCGTGTAACCGGGAATGTACACGGTGATCTTCAGCAGATCCGACGTGGCGGCGCCGGACAGTTCCAGGCGCCGTGCGATTTCGGCGTAGACGCCATCGGCCTGATCGGCGAGCGGATCGCCGAGACGCCCGACCTGGCCGGAGAAGTAGACGGTCTTCGGCCCCTCACCGCGGGCGGTAACCACCTGGGTGTACGTGACTTCCGGCTCGATGAACTCGCGCTCCACTGGCCGCCCGGCGGCGGTCACAGCGATGGCGTCAATAGCAATATCGATACCCTCCGCTGCCAGGCCGGGCACTCCGATCAGGGTGCTGGCCGGCTTTACGTCCGCGCCCTCGAGCGCCGCGCTAACCGAGTGCTCGTAGACGTCCAGGTGAGTCCGCGGGTCCAGATCGACGATATACGTGGTCGTCTTCACCAGGTCCGCATACGACGCGCCCGCGTCTTGAAGACGCGCCCCGATGCCGTCCCAAGCTGTCGCCGCTTGATCGCCGAAATTACCTTCGCCCCCCGCCTGGGCGGAAACGTAGACCGTCTTCACCCGGTGTGCCTCGACCGCTACGGCACCGCTGAGGCCGTTCGACGGCGCAAACCGCTCGATGGTTGCGCCGCTGCCGTGCCCGGCCACTACGGCGATGGCCTCAACCTCGACGAGGAACTGCTCACGCGCCAGCGCGTTGACCTCCGCCACTGTGGCGGCCGGCCAGGAGCCCCGCGGAAACGTGCGACGCATGACCTCCGCCACGGTGTGGGAGTGAGCGGCGTCGAGGCCCCTTGCGAAGACACGGATCTTCACCACGTCGTTTACCGATGCCCCAGCCTGGTTCAAGCGTCGTGCGAGCTCGGCAAAAGCAGATGCCGCCTGCGCGGTGAGTCCATCGCCCGTGCCGACCTGTCCGGAAACGAAGATCGTTTGCACGCCACCGTCGTTGGTGGCCACCACCTGGGTATAGCCGCCCATCGGGTCGATGTATGCGCGTTGCCCGGATGCCGCGCCGAGAAACACGATCGAAACAGCGAGAGCCACAAGGTATTTGTTCACGGTCATCGGTCGACTGGCGGGGCTGTCATCGTTGCAACGAGAGCAAGCCGGAAGGCGGTACGTCGAACGTGTGTGCGCCCGCGTGCAGCGACGCCGTGCCCGAGTGGGTCTGTCGTCCGCGCGCGTCATACGACAGGAATCGGTAGGTTCCCAGATCTGTGCGGGCGTCGATGACGACGCGGTCGGATGCCTTGGCGTTGACGATATCGATGGCGTCGCGCGAGGCCTTCCCGTCCAGCGTGACGAATACGTCGCTGTAGAGGGCGAAGATCCGCTTGTTCCCATCGTCGGCGGCCACCAGCGGATAGTTGGCCAGCGGTGCGTACGGCTCGAAAGCTCCGTCGAGCAGAACATCCCGGTTTCGACGCCAGTAGTCGGTCCAGAACTCGACCATCTGAAGATGGTCGTCGGGGAGCTCTCCCAGGCGCACGGAAAGCTGGGGCACGGAAAACAGGATGTTGAGGACCTGCAGGGCCGCGACTTCCACCGGCTCGCCCGCGTTCCACATGAACATGTCGGAGTGCACAGCGGTGTTGCCGCTCAGCAAGCGTAGATCGATGGTACGCACGCGGTTGTCGACCGCGGCATTGGGCGAGTCTCCGGCGCGAAACATGTTGCCGTACTTGCGCATCAGCGGGCCGATGTAGGGCTGGCGGAACTCGATCATGATGTCGGCACGCTCGGCCCGGAGCTGCGCCATGATGTCGGTCATCAGCCGGTCGGTGGCCTCGTTGACCGAGGCGTGGTCGCGGCCGTCGGCGAGGGTGAGCTCGGTGCTTTCGCCGGCGGTCAAGAAGCCGAGGAAATCGAGCTTGAAGCCGTCCACACCCCAGTCCCGCATTGCCGAGCGGTATGTGTCGATGAGGTGCCGGCGCACCTCGGGGTACCGCGGGTCGAGGACCCAGGCGCCCTGACCTTCCCAATAGCGCAGGTACTTGCCCGCGAACGTGGGATAGATACGAGAGCGTTCGCCCACCAGTGGGAGCGAGTACCAGAGGAGGATCTTCATGCCGCGTTCGTGCACGGCGTCGACGAATGCCTTCATCTCGGGAATGCGTTCCGGCTGCCAGTCGCCGGTATACGCGTAGCCGCGATTGCTGTCGAGCGTCTGCCAGCCGTCATCGACGATGATTGCCTCGTATCCCAAGTCCTTCGCAGCTTCGACCTCCCGCAGCAGCGCCTCGGCGTCGACGCTCTGGTGGTAGCTGTACCAGGTCGAGTACATGGGCCGCCGCGCGGTGTCGGGTACCGGTGCGGGAGCGAAGCCCGGGTGACCGGCCCACCACTCGGTGACATCGGCGAGCGCCTGATAGAAGGGTAGGCGGCGGCGATCGAAGCGCACCTCGAGGTCTATCTCGGTCACGGCGCGATGCGGTTCGGCGAACAGCTCGATGGTTCCATACACCCGCGCATCTTCCTCCCGTATTCCGGCGGACAACTCGGTTGTATTGAGCGCGTCCGACACGGCAAACGTCAGCCGGTTGCCGTCGTCTGCGCCGAACAGCAGGAACACCGGTGCGTTGCGCGACAGCATCGAGCTCACCCGATCCGGTCCCCAGTCGGGGCCGAGAGCCTTGTTGAAGCGCGCCGCCGTCGTCCAATAGCCGTGCACGTCATGGGCCGGTAACGACCAGGTGAGCTGCAGGCGTGGAGGCGGGGCGGGGTGGTCGCTGCGCAGGCGAAGCGTGGCCAGCTCGATCCCGTCCTGTGGCGCTGCCTGCTCGACGGCCAGCAAGAAGGAGCCTAGGTCGCCGGTTATCTCGACGGGTAAGCCGGCAAGGGTGAATCGCGTCCGACTTGCCTGCCCGGCGGCAGTCTCCGCGGCGGCCGGGGAGCCGTGAGCAACAGGCGGCGCGGCCGCTTCGCCCGGCACGAGCGTCACGCCCGCAAGAAGGCATGCGGCGGCGATGGTGCCCGCCCGGGTCGATCGACTACGACGCAAGTTGCGCCTCATGGTCCACAGGATACGTCAGGTCGGCTCACCCCTCACGCAGGACGATCCAGCCGGCGTCCCGCAGGACCGTCAGATAGGCCATCACCTGCTGGACCTGCAGGTCGGTCCCGGTGAGCGCGGCCACGCGGTCACGGATCTCGGTCACGGAGCGCACGCCATCGACGAAGTTGAGAATCTGCTGCGTTTGGTTCGGCCGCAGCTCGATCTGCTCGACAGCGTCCGGGTTGGCTTCGATGTACGCAGCATATTCTTCGCTGCGGTTCAGGTAGAACTGCGCCCCTCTCACCTCGGGGCGCAGGTCGGGAATCACGGCGGCGTGGCGAAGCTCCGCGGCAGCGGGCGGCATGAT
>CBDUAS010000284.1:0-5787 GCA_965365185.1 uncultured bacterium
CTTCCAGGTCGGCGAGAGAAACCGGCCGACCCCGAGCACTCGCGGTCTCGTGCCCCCACCGCCACAAGAACACGGCGACGGCACCGGCGATCACGATCCAGGCCAGCGATGGCCCCCAGTGGACCGCCTCGGGCCCGAGCCAAAGTGGGGCGATTTCCCAGATCGGCAGCCCGGGCGCGCCGTAGCGCAGCAGCGAAAGGGAATAGCCGACGTTGTAGTCGTGGTACAGCAGGTCAGCCTGCAGCAACAGCGTCGCCGTGATGCCCACGCCGGCGGCCACGAGGACGCTGCGCAGCATCGCGCGTGATCGCCCGGCGCGGCCGGATCCGGCCGGCAGCCCCAGCCCGATGCCCATGGGAACGGCGAGCGCCCAGAGGACACCGGTGACAGGTCGTGCCGGAGGTGCCCAGTGTCCGGTTTCCTTTGACATCGCGTAGGGGACGACCAGCGACGCGGCGATCAGCCCCAGAGCGACGGCATCTCGGCGTCGTGCCCGCCACAGCCAGGCGAACCCGGCGATCGCGAGCGCGTACTGCGGCGCATAGAACAGCAGTCCCTCGCGCTGATCGAAGAAGTAGCCGATTCCGGTGGCCGCCGCTCCGATCGGGTCCGTCAGGTAGGCCATCCAGTCGTCTCCGGCGGCGGTCGCCCGCAGCGTCGGGTCAGCGCCGACATGGACCGCCAGCGGTGACAGACGCCCGTACAACGTCCAGGTGAAGGCGAGGTGTCCGAGCGTGGTCAGTATCAGAGGTAAGGCCAGTGCGGCGGCGGTGAGACGGAAAGTGCGGGCGTCGGTTCGCTTTCGGATCCACCAGCCGCCAACGCCGGCGACCGCGACCATCACGCCGAAGAACTTGAAATGCAGCCAGGGGAGGGCGGCGAGCAGAACTCCGGCGAGAAATGCCGCCGGCGGGGACGCGGCGCGGCGCAGGACCAGGTAGGCCGCGCACGACAGGGCGAATACCGGAACCGCCGGGAAGAGATGCGGGCCGGCGAAAATCAGGGGCAGGGTGAGCACCGCCAAGCCTGCTCCGAGAGCGGCGCACCGAAGGCCGGCGATATCGCGCAAGAGGAAGAAGAGCGCTGCCGCCGCCGCGGCGAGCCACAGGCTCATGGCGGTGCGGATCAGGAGGTTGAAACCGCCTTCGCCCAGGTTTCGGCCGATGCCGTACCAGGGGGCCAGGAAGACCGGCAAGCCCGTTCCATGAATCGAGTATTGAGCCGCCGGGTCGACGCCAGGTTTGGCGTGCGCGGAAAGCTCGCCGCTCCAGAACGGCTGCCACAGCCCTTCTTCGTACTCGTTGGCGAGATTGACGTCGCCGTCGATCCAGAGGCTGCGCGCGGTCACCAGGTAGTGCGGTTCATCTCCGGAGATGGGGTGGAACCACGGCGGCCCGGGAAGGGCGAGAAACGCGGGCAGGAGCACGGCACCGGCAAGGAGCGCGAAGACGAAGCGGCGACCGGTTTCCCGCGGCACGGTGGGCTCACCGCGCCGCTCGAGGCTCGCCAGCAGCCCCAGGGCGAGCCCCGCGAAGCCGACGACGAAGACCGTCGTGTGGAAGAACCAGGGATCGATGAGAACGGAAATGACGGGGGCTGCCGCTCCCCAGAGCAGGGGTTCAACAGCGGCGGAGCTTTCGCCGGCCCTATGGCCGCGGTGGCGAGCGCCCGCGACTGTCGCCAGCAGCAGCGAAGCGGCGGCGACGAGGAACGAGCCGGGGAACCAGGAGCTGCGGACGACCAGCGCGGCGAGCTGCGGCACGCTCCCGGGCGCCGAACCGGCAGGAAGGGACGCCAGGGCGGCGAAGCAGGCGACGCCCAGGCTGGCCGCGACGACGGCGACGAGGGTGCGTGTCTTCAATAGCTCGAAAGGATGATCTGCGACAGCTCGGCAACCCGCTGGTCGACCTCCCACTGCTGCGACCGATGCCCGTTGATCATCAGGCAGAACGCCAGCACGCGTCCCGATGCGGCGTGGGCATAACCGGACAGCGTGTTGACGCCGCGGATATGGCCCGACTTCAGCCGCATCTCATCGACCAGGGGCGGGTCCCGGAAAGGACGGGGATTGAAGCCTTCGCGACCGCTGATCTTCATGGAAGCGACGAACTCGGGGCCGAGGTGAAAATCTGCGTACGCGTACCGCAGCAGGTTGACCACCTGCCTCGGCGAGACGCGGTTCAGTCGGGAGAGGCCGGAGCCGTCCGCCTGGACATACCCGGTGAGATCGGCCCCCAGGGCCTCGCTGCGGAACTGCGCCACCACCGCCAATCCCTTGGTGGCGGTTCCGGGGTGGCCGTATTCCACCGCACCGAGGGTCTTGAGGATGCTCTCGGCCATGACGTTGTTGCTGTACTTGTTGAGGTCGAGGACGAGCCGGCCGAGAGGCTCGGACCGAATGGTGTAGAGAAGCCGCAGATCCGCGGGAAGGCCGGTGCGGGCGTTCGCCGGATCGATGTCGGCGGCCAGTGGCAGGGCCGCCAGCTCCTCTGCCCGAGGGGCGCGAACGCTCCCGGTCACGGTGACGCCGGCGATTTCGAGAAGCTCTTCGAGGCGCTCCCCGAAGTAGATGGCGGGCTCGCTCACGGCGACCCATTCGTCGCCGTCACGAAACGCCGAGTAGTTGGCCATGAGCGCGCCCACGGGCGCATGGTAGGACTCCCGGACCTGCGCGCCGCCCGGCCATCCCTCACCGTACCGGGCTTCGTCGAAGAAGCGATCGTCGACCACGATGTCACCCTCGATGCGCGTGATTCCCCGCGCCCCGATGGCACGTGCAGCCAGCCAGATTTGCTCCTCCACGGTGTCCGGAGCCCCGCGCCCGAGAGCCCAGAGGTCTCCGGCAATGGTGCCGTCAGCCGGGCCGGTGAGATCACCGGTATGAGCCAAGGGCGTTTGCCAGACAAACGACGGTCCCAGTCGCCAGAGGGCCGTCGCCGCGGTGAACAGCTTGTTTACGGAGGCGGGGGCGAACAGCTCGTCGGCGTTGTATTCGACGAGCACCTCGTCGTTGTCGACGTCGATCGCCAACAGGCCGATGTTTGCCGCGTCGAGGGTCGGGTGGTCCAGGACCTCCGCGATCTGCGGCAAGAGGTCGACGCCGACGGCGCTCTGCGCCGGCCCCCGGGAAGCGGGCACCAGCGCACAGGCCAGCGCGACGAGCAGCGCTCCGGAGCGAGCGGGCACGGCGTCGGCCACGTCAATCCAGGTCGAAGATCCGCGGCGGCGGCGTGTCGCTCTTGTCGGCACGCTTGAGCGCCTCCTTGAACTTCTTCTCGAGGATCTGGTCGGCGCGTCTCTCCCGATCCATGCCCTCGCTGAAAAGCGCCTCCGCTTGAGCCTGCTTCTTCTTGCCGGCACTCACGGCGTAGTCCCAGCTCACCTCGGACTTCTGCGGTCGCTGCTCGTGCAGGATGTCTCCGGTGGCACGGTCGACGACCAGCTTCGTCGAGCAGCACGGGCACATCAGCTCGAGGGATTCGTCCGAACCTGCGTTCGATGTTTCAGCCATGGCAACGCTCCGCGTTGGGGACGCTCGCTTCGGGATCTGGTAGACGGTAGCTTCGCCTCCCGCCGCATACAAGCACCGGCCTGTTATCCTCGCCGGGCATGCTCTCGATCGTACTTCGTATCGCTGCCTTGGTTGCCGGCGGGCTGCTGGTCGCTCTCGGAATCTTGGGGATCTTCTTGCCTTTCCTGCAGGGATTCCTGCTGATTGCGCTGGGGCTGTCGGTGATGTCGTTCGCGTCGCAGCGCGTGGCGAGGGTCGTCGAAGCTCTCAAGCGGCGCGTGCGGCGTGCCCTGGGTCGACAGACGAGCGAAGAGGCGTGAAGACCGTCTAATCCGGGGCGCGACCGGCCCTGGCGATCCGGTTCGATATGCTGCATGCTCATGTCTTCAACGCCCACCGACGTCGCCGCAGAGGGTGTCGGTCGTATGAGGAGGTTGCTTGAAGGTTCGCGAGATCACGCCCATCGAGGTGGCGGCCCGGCTCGAGTCGGAAGCCAACGCTGTCTACCTCGACGTTCGCTCGGAGCACGAGTTCGAGCAAGGGCATCCCGTCGGAGCCATCAACGTGCCGTTGTTCCACTTCGACCCGGCCACCAAGCAGCCCCAACCCAACCGGCAGTTTCTCGCCGTGGTGTTGGCTGTGGTCGCGCGAGACGTGCCCGTGTATATCGGCTGCACGTCAGGGCAGCGCTCGCACCAGGCGGCGATGCTATTGCAATCGGCCGGCTTCGAGACGGTCTACAACGTCGACGGGGGTTTCGTCGGCAAGCACGACCCATTCGGTGGTGTCGTCCAGATGGGTTGGGCACAGTGCGGTCTGCCAACCAGCAAGGGAGACGGCGACGAGCGCTCCTATAGCTATCTGCTCGAGTACGCCGCGGAAGCGCAGGGGCAGGAGTAGTACCAGAACCGAATCCTCCCGGGTGCCCCGCTTTCGAGCAACCTCCCGCCACAGGGCGTGCTGGGCGTGCTCAGCGGCTCGGATACCAGTCGAGGATACGGACCTCCACGTCGGGTGTGTCCTCGAGCCTCCAGACGAACACGTCGAGATCGCTGCCGCGATGGTGATAGGGGTACACCACCGCCGGCTTGAACTCCTTGACGCACGCGGCTGCCTCGGTGGGCGTCATGGTGTACGGCAGGTTCATGGGGATGAACGCCATGCTGATGCCGTCGAGCTCCTTGATTTCGGGAACGCACTCGGTGTCCCCGGCGATGTAGATGCGTTCGAAGCCGAAGTTCACCACGTATCCGTTGCCTCGCCCCTCGGGGTGGTAGAGCTCGCCCTCCCGGGGGCCGCGCTCGAGGTTGTAGGCGGGGACCGCCTCGATGATGATGCCCTCCGCCTCGGTGATCTCCCCATACTCCAGCACGGTGTCGATGCCCCCCCAGGAATCGGCGACCGACGCCGGCGCGACGACCTTGGTGCCCGTGCTCATCAGCATGGCCACGGTCTCCATGTTCCAGTGATCCGGATGAACGTCGGTAATCAGGATGACGGTGGGCTCGCCGAACGCCGTATAGTCGATGTCGGCCACCGGGTCGACGATGATGGCCTGCTCGCCGAATTCCAGGACGAAGGTGGCGTGGCGGATGGGGGGGACCTTCACCTCGAGCTCGTCCTGCGCCGGCGCCGCCGGCGTCGCCAGGATCAGGGTCGCAGTGAAGAAGCCGAGGAACGTGAGCAGGCGGCGTGCGGTCATTGTCTTCTCGGTCCGGTGGTCGGCGGGCGGCTCAGGTTCGTTGTAGCTGATGTCGCTTTCCGTGCGACGTTCCACACCCGTCCAGAGTCGCCGAAAGCGTATCACCAGACTTCGGCTTCGATTCCCTTACCCACCCAGAGGATTTGTCGCTCCTTGACCGTCGCGCCAGTAATCTGGGCGAAATACCGCGCGTAGGCGTCGACTTGGTCGCGGTATTGCTGTCGGCGACCGGCGAGCGCCGTGTCGTCTTCGACGACGTCGGTCTTGTAATCGACGATCACCCAGTCTCCGTCCTCGCGGAAGGCGAGGTCGATGACGCCCTCGACGATCGTTGCACCCTCCCGCCGTTCGCCCGCCGCGGTCGAAAGGGCAAACGGCGCCTCGAGAAGCAGTGCCTCCGCCGCGCATGCACGTTTCCAGGTCTCGCTTCCGCGCACCGCGTCGACCAGGGTCATCAGCTCGGCGAGATCGGCAGGTTCGCCGCGGCTGTCGACCGGCAGATCGTTGTCCAGCAGGGCGGCGCGACAAATCGCCCGAACGCCCTCGGCGGCGTCGCGGCCGGCGGCTTCCAAAG
>CBDUAS010000285.1:0-5764 GCA_965365185.1 uncultured bacterium
CGATCGGCCAGCAGCGCTTTACGCTCGTCGAGGTTCCCCTGCGCGGCCAGCAGGTAACCGATATGGATGTGGATCGCCAGGTCGACGGTCGGCCGGGCAACGAGGTCGGCGAAGCCCGGATCCGCCGCCGCTTTGGCGCTCTCGACGGCGTCCTGCAGCTTGCTGCGCATCTCGGCGAGGACGGAAAGGCGGGCCGCGGCCTCCGTGCCCTCGAGATTCGCGGCCAGCTCTTCGAAGCGCGCTTCCGCGATGCCGGCCATCACGCCGCGAATGGCACCGACAACTTGGAGCTGGCTGGTGCCCTCGTAGATCGTCGTGATGCGGGCGTCCCGCAGGTAGCGCTCGACGGGGTAGTCACGCATGTAGCCCGAGCCTCCGAGCACCTGGATGGCGTCGTTGGCCACGCGAATCGACATCTCGCCGGCGTAGTACTTGACCATCGGCGTCAACAGACCGGAGACGCGCCCCAGCCGCTTGGCCTCGGCACGCTCGCCGTTGCGCTCCGCGGCGCGCGCCAGATCGACGAATAGCGCCGTGTCATAGAGCAGCGCTCGTGCGGCTTCCACGCGCAAGGTCATGTCGACCAGCATCTCGGACACTTGGGGAATGCCCTCGATGGCCTTGCCGAACTGCTTGCGCAACCGGGCGTAGTCGCGCGCCGCCGACAGCGCCGCCTGGCCGATGCCCACGGCCTGCGCCGCCACGCCCAGGCGGGCCCCGTTCATCAGCGCCATCGTGTAGGTGATCAGCCCGCGCTGGCGCTTGCCGATCAGCCGCGCCGGTGTGTCGTCGAACTGCAACTCGCAGGTGGGGCTGCCGTGGATGCCGAGCTTGTCCTCGAGACGCCGCACGCGCACGGTCGGGCCCTTGTCGACGAGAAACACGCTGAGGCCCTGCGCCCCGTCGCGCTGCGGCTCCGAGCGCGCCAGCACCAGCAAAACGTCGCCGCAGCCGTTGGTGATGAACCGTTTCACGCCGTTGAGGGTCCAGTTGCCGTTCTCGTCCTCCTCGGCGCGCACCTGTACGTGCGGCAAATCGGAGCCGAAGTCGGGCTCGGTCAGCACCATCGCGCCGGTGACCTCACCGGCGGAGAAACGCGGCAGGTACTCCGCCTTGATCTCCTCGGAGGCGAAGTCGAGGATCGTCTCGCCCACCCCCTGCAGGCCGAAAAGGTTCATCAGGCTGGCGTCCGCACGGCTGACCATCTCGATCGCCATGGCGTAGACATAGTGGGGGAAGTTCAGGCCGCCGTACGCCCGCGGCAACGTGAAGCCCATGAGCTGTGCCTTCCCGAGCATGTCGACGTTCTGCCGCGTCACTTCGGGTAAATGGGCGACGCCGTTCTCGTCCAGGCGACAGCCTTCCAGGTCGGCGTCCTCGGCGCGAGGCTCGATGAAATCCGCCGCCATCGACCCCATCGCCTCGAGCACGCGCCGGTACGAATCGAGCGCATCATCGGCGTCCACGGGAGCCTCGATGTTGTCTTCCGCATCCTCATAGCCGTTCTCGAGAGCATCGGCGATGGTCTTCAACGGACCATTGTCGAAGTGGAAGATCAGGTCGCGCTCGTCGGTGAAGAAGTTGGCCATCGCTACACCCGTTCCTTGACCGCTTCGATGAACTCGGGGATGACCTTGTTGACGTCGCCGACGATGCTGTAGTCGGCGACCTCGAAGATCGGCGCATGGGGGTCGGTGTTGACGGCGATGATCTTCTTCGAATCGCTCATCCCGGCGAGATGCTGGATGGCGCCGGAGATGCCGCAGGCGATGTAGAGGGCCGGCCGAACGGTCAGACCGGTCTGCCCCACCTGCCGGTGTCGCGGCAGCCAGCCAGCGTCTGCAACCGGACGGCTGGCGGCTACCTGGCCCCCGAGGACCTCAGCGAGCTCCCAGAGCTGGTCGAAGTTGGCAGGCGATCCCATGCCCATGCCACCGGCGACGATCACACGGGCGCCCTTGAGACCGCCGGTGTGCTCGCGGACGGTGCGAGCAAGGACGCGGATCGCCTGATCCGCCGCGGCAAGCTCGGTGTTCGACTCGATGATCTCGCCGCTGCGCTCGAAGTCCGGCTCGCCCAGGGGGATCACGCCCTCGCGGATGGTCGCCATCTGCGGCCAGCGCTCGAAGTTGACGATGGTGGCCAGGATGCTGGCCCCGAATGCCGGCCGGATGGCCAGAAGCAGGTCGGAGTAGACTACGCCGCCCGGCTCGGTGTGCGAGCCGATGCCGAGCTCGGTGCAGTCGGCGGTGAGGCCGGCAAAGAGTCCGCTGGCGACGCGCGGCGCCAGGTCGCGGCCCACGGCGGTGGCGCCGAACAACACGATCTGCGGCTCGTGCGCCTCGACGAGGTCGGTGAGCACCTTGCTGTGCGTGCTTGTCTGATAGGGCTGCAGCAGCTCGTCGTCGGCCAGGTAGACGCGGTCGGCGCCGTGGGCGATGAGCAGTGGGGCGAACTGTCGCACGTCGTGCCCGGCGATCGTCGCGCCGAGCGCCACGCCGAGCGTGTCGGCGAGCTCGCGCGCCTTGTTCATGATCTCCAGCGTGATGTCCTTCAGGTGGCCGTCTTCCGACTCGGCAACCACCCAGACCTCACCCTGAGCGTTGACGTCAATCATACGATCGTGTGCTCGACAATGAGCTCGTGCACCAGCTCGCGAATGCCTTCGCGCGTGGCCGGCACATCGCGCCGTTCAGAACCCTGCATGACGATCGACTCGACCTTGCCCACCTTCGTCGGCGAGCCGGCCCTGCCGCACCAGGTCATGTCCGCCTCGATCCTGTCCAGATCCCACTGCTCGAGCAGGATGCCGTGGCTCTCGAGCCACGCCAGCTTTTCGTCGACGAGCGCTGCGTGCTTCTCCGGGTCTTCGTTGGCGCTGACCGTCGCCGATACCTGCTTTTCGACCTCGATGCGGGCACGGGCCTTCTTGTAGCGCAACACCCGCCGCGCACGGTAGGGACGCGGGGTGTTGGCCGCGTCCATGACCGTCATCAGACACGGGAACGTCGCCTCCACTTCCTCGCTGGCGTTGCCCAGGTCGCGGGAAAGGCGGAGCCGGTCGCCGTCGACGCCCAGCAGGCCGTCGACGAAGGTCACCTGCGTCACGTCGACCTTCTGCGCCACCTGCGGGCCGGTCTGGGCGGTGTCCCCGTCGATCGCCTGGCGGCCGCAGAAGATGGCGTCGAACGCGCCCAGGTGCTCGATCGCCCGGCCGAGGATGTACGAAGTGGCCAGCGTATCGGATGCGGCAGCCCGACGATCGGTGATCAGGATTCCCCGATCAGCGCCCCGGTACAGCATGTCGCGCAGCAGCTCCGCGGCCGCCGGCGGCCCCATGGTGACGATCACGACCTCGCCGCCGCCGCGCTGCTCCTTCACCTGCAGGGCCATCTCCAGCGCGTGCAGGTCGTCGGGATTGACGATCGTGGGCAAGGCGGCCCGGTTCACCGTGCCATCGGCCTTCATCATCTCGGCGGTCACCTCGGACGTATCGGGGACCTGTTTGGCCAGGACGATGAGGCGGCCCGTGCCGGAGGCGCTCGGGACGGGAGGTTCACTCACGTGGAATCTTGTCCTTGTGCGCAGATGCAACCGCGCTGAAAGAAGATCAAAAGCCCTGAAAAGTCGGGGACGGCGCGGTCGCGGGTTGTCACGCCGCAAGCGCGTACGAGGCCGAGATTCTAGTCAGTAGCACCCGAGGCGACAAGACGAGCCCAGGTCGAGATCGCGGTGAGTCCTCTCCAATTCTCCACCACGTTCCGCTAGCTGTTCGTTCTCGAGAGGTTGTTCACCACATGGGCAACAAGCTGGGAGCGCACTGCGGGCGGTTTAGCGAAGCTCCAAGGCGCGAATGATGTCGAAGGCCGGGTACGGCAAAGGACTCCCGGCGTTGGTGGCTCCGCCGCCGGCGTGCACGCCGCCCCAGCCGTCGAGAACGAAGAAGCCGCTCGGCGCCAGCTCCAGGTCGCGGGCGATGTCGAAGCCGAAGTAGGGCGTGGTGGCCATCAGCGGCCCGGCACCGCCCGCCGCGTGCAGGCCACCGAAGCCGTCGAGCACGTGCACGCCTCCGGTGAGAGGCGGTTCCATATCGCGCGCCACGTTGAAACCGAAAAAGGGTGGTGCCGGCGTTATCGTGGGAGCGCCGCCGCCCGCGTGAATTCCGCCGTACGCGTCGAGCACCCAGACCCCGGTGCCGGCCAGCTCCATGTCGACCGCGATGTCCATGCCGAAATACGCGGTCGCGGGGACGAAGGGAGCCGCTCCCCCTCCGGCGTGGACGGCACCGAACCCGTCCAGCACGTAGTAGCCGGTGGCCGCGAGCTCGAGGTCGCGGGCGATGTCGAAACCGAAATACGGCGTCGCCGGCGGCGCCAGCGCGGCCCCACCGCCGGCGTGCACGCCCCCATAGCCATCCAGAACGACGACACCGGCCCGCGTCAGCTCGAGGTCCGCCGCCACGTCGAAGCCGAAATACGGCGTCGCCGGCACCATCGGGGCAGCGTCGCGGCCGGCGAACACCTCGCCATAGGCGTCGAGGACGTACATCCCCGAGAACGGCGAGCAGTTGATGCGCGGGAACACCATTCCGTTGCGCGAATCGAGGATCGCCGCGGAAGAGAACCCGAGCCTGTCCTCGATCTGCTGCGGCGTGGTAGCGACACCGGACTCGATCAGCAGCGCGGCGCACCCGGCAGCGTGCGGGCTGGCGAAGCTCGTACCCGAGGCGCTGGCGGTGCCGCCGCCCACGTCGGTCGACGTCACGCCGACTCCCGGCGCCAGCAGGTCGAGGGACGCACCGCTGTTGGAGAAGCTGGCGACCTGGTCCGTGTTATTCGTTGCAGCCACCGAGATCACCTTGGACAGGCAGGCGGGGGAGTTCATCGTCGACGATGAGGAGTCGTTCCCCGACGAGGCGAACGCGACGACGCCGTTTGCCCATAGTGTGTTGATCGCCGCCGCTCCCGCCTGGTTGAACGCCGTCGCGTTGTCGCAATCGCCGCTAAACTGGGCGAACGTGCCGAGGCTCATGTTGATCACATCGACGTCCGGGCGGCTGGCAATGATGAAATCGAGTGCCGCCACGATCTCGGAGAAGTAATTGAACAGCCCCCCCGGCGGCGTGTCGTCGAGGACCTTGATGGATACGATGCCGGCGTCCGGCGCAACGCCAACGGAGCTGACCGTGCCGCGAGAGGTGATCACACCGGTCGTCAGCACACCGTGTCCGATGGCGCTCTCCGCCGCGCCCGGGCCCGACTGCCGATCGCTGCCGTTCGGGCACCCCCCGACGCCGTCGATATTGCCGTCGAGATCCAGGAAACACTCCTCGTGCACGAGATCATCCGAGAGATCCGGGTGGTCGGTATCGTTGCCGCTGTCGAGCACGGCGACGGTGACGCCGGCGCCGGTAACGCCGGCGGCCGCGAACAGGTCGGCGCCGATGAGTGGCACGGTGATTGCCAAGCTGCCGGAGCCGCCCACGTCGAGATCGATGCGAACAACAGCGGGATCCGCTGCCAGCGCTGCGAGTCCGGCGGGCGTCACACGGCCCGCCAGGGCCGGAACAGCACGAAAGCGCTGGCGCTCCCGGAATTCACCCGGCGCAAGCCCTGCCAAGACGGCTTGCTGCAGATTCGCCACCTGCGCCTCGAGCGCCTCGATGTCGCTGAGCGCGGCGCTCAGGCGCGACCCGGCGAGCATGATGACCACGTCCGCCGCACCATCATCCCACTTGAGGAGATGTCCCGCCACATCAAAAACG
>CBDUAS010000286.1:0-5749 GCA_965365185.1 uncultured bacterium
CCGCGGATCATCGCGCAGCGACTCGAAATGCGGCTTGATCGGCAGGCGCCACCAGCCGCTGACCAAACCGTCGTCGATGGCCTGTTCCGTATGCACTCTACGTGAAGCCCTGAATCTTCTTCCGGGGGCGCCCACTTGCGCCCGCTCGCGGCGGTGCCTTTGTCTCCGTTGGGCTAAGATCCTCGGCGTCGGGGAATCGATCTTTCTGAGTGGAGACGCCATGAACGCTTCCCGTGGTCTCGACCCCAGTGCCTACCGGCCGCTCGAGGAAGGCGAGGACTACCCCCCATACGTCCCCCCGAGCCAGAGCCCTGTCGAGGCGACCATCCGCACGGTCATCGCCGGGATCTTCTTCGGCATCCTGTTCGGTGCCGCGAACGCCTACCTCGGCCTACGGTCGGGATTGACGATCTCGACCTCGATTCCGGTCGCCGTGTTGACCGTCGCCTTCTTCAAGGCGCTGTCCGCGGCGGGGGCACGTTCCAGCATTCTCGAGGCGAACATGTCGCAGACCGTCGGCTCGGCGTCGAGCTCGGTGGCCAGCGGCGTGATCTTCACCCTGCCGGCGCTGTTCCTCTGGGGCTTCGACCCGACGCTCCTGCAGATGACCGCGCTGGCGATGTGCGGCGGGCTGCTCGGCGTGATGTTCATGATCCCGCTGCGCCGCCTGCTGATCGCGCGCGAGCACGGCAACCTGCCCTACCCCGAAGGAACCGCGTGCGCCGAGGTTCTGGTGGCAAGCGACGCCGGCGGATCACGGGCTCGGCCGGTGTTCGCCGGCCTCGCCGTCGGCGCGGCGCTGAAGGCGCTCACGGACCTGGTTACGGTGGTTCCCGGCGAGGTCCATTTCAACGTGCCCTTCCTGCGCAAGGGACAGATCGGCAGCGAGGTCTCCGGAGCGCTATTCGGCGTCGGCTATATTCTCGGCCCCTGGGTATCGTTCGTCATGGTCGCCGGCTCCGCGCTCTCCTGGTTGGTGATCATCCCGATCATCGCGTACTGGGGCGAGGGCCGGACGGTGCCGCTGTATCCGGAGACGGTGCTTACCATCGCCGAGATGGCGCCGTCACAGATCTGGACGCGTTACGTGCGGTACATCGGCGCCGGCGCGGTGGCCACAGGTGGTCTGGTCACCCTGATCAAGAGCCTGCCCGTGATGGTTTCCAGCTTTCGCATCGGCACGCAGGAGCTACGTGACCGCCTCGAAGGCCGTGGGCCGGTAATCGGCGGGCCGCCGCCGGGCGAAGGTGCGCTTGGCGCGCCGCCGGCGCCCGGCGCCGAGAAGGCTGCCGCGGAGGCGCCGCGCACCGACCGTGACCTTCCCCTCAAGGTCGTCGGCTGGGGTGCGGCGGCGGTGTTCGTCGTGCTGGCCGGCGTGCCGTTCATCTTCGCGACGCTGCCCGGACTTCTGGCGCGCGGTGTGGCGGCGCTTCTGGTCGTGCTGTTCGCTTTCTTCTTCGTCACCGTGTCGTCACGCATCGTCGGCCTGGTGGGCGTGACCTCCAACCCGACCAGCGGCATGACCATCGCCTCGCTGCTGGGGACATCCGGTGTGTTTCTCGTCATGGGGTGGACCGACGACCTCGGTAAGGCCGGGGCGCTGACCGTCGGGTGCGTCGTCGCCATCGCCGCGTCGATCGCCGGAGACACGTCGCAGGACCTGAAGACCGGTTACCTCCTCGGCGCCACACCGTACCGGCAGCAGCTTGGCGAAATGGTGGGCGTGCTGACGTCGGCTACGTTCGTCTGCCTGACGATCATCTTGCTCAACCAGAGCTATGGTTTCGGCACCACCGAGCTGCCGGCGCCGCAGGCTACGTTGATGAAGCTGGTCATCGAGGGCGTCCTCGACCAGTCTCTTCCGTGGGCCCTGGTCGGCATCGGCGTGGTGCTGGCCTTGGTGGCCGAGGCGGCGCGCATGCCCAGCTTGCCGTTCGCCGTCGGGATCTATCTGCCGGTCGGCACCATGGTACCGGTGTTCTTCGGCGGCATGCTGCGGTGGTGGCTCGAGAAGACCTCCTCGTCGGAGACCGAGCGCGGCCTGCGCCGTGAGCGCGGCGTACTGCTGGGCTCCGGCCTGGTGGGTGGTACGGGGCTCTTCGGCGTTGCTCTTGCCGCGGTCGCCTTCTGGCAGGGGGCGCCGGCGGCGGGCTTTGGTACCGAATGGGCCGGTGAGCTCGAGCCGTTCGTAGGCGTGGCTGCGATCGTCTTGCTGATCCTGTGGTTCGCAAGCAGCGTACGCCGTGCTTCACCGGAGAATTGATCGCACGCGTCGGAGGAAGCGCACGGATGCCCACCGACAATCCCGCCTTCCGGGCCCACTGAAATGGCTTCGGATTCCTCGCCCTACGCCGTCAAGCCGATCGGCGTCGTGCGCTCGCCGCTGAAGCGTCGTGAGGATGCGCCGATGCAACCGGACGAGAACACTCCGGACGCCTGGGTCGAGCTCGAGCCTTCGGTTGCCGCCGGGTTGAAGGGCATTTCCGCCGGGCAGGAGCTGGTGCTGATCACCTGGTTCCACCTGGCGGAGCGCCACGTCCTGCAGGTGTACGCGCGCGGTGATCGCAGTCGGCCGCAAACGGGGGTTTTTGCCACCCGCTCGCCGGACCGCCCCAACCCTCTCGGGCTACACCGCGTCACCGTGCGAGAGATCGACGGAAGCCGCCTGCGGGTGGGCCCGCTGGAGGCCATCGACGGCACGCCGGTCGTCGACATCAAACGCGCCCTCGACCGGGATCGCTGATTCGCGAATCCGGCGGACGGCGGCCGCGGATCAATGACACGGCGTCGCCGGACCGCGTGGGCCGATCACGGCCGCGCGTCAACAGGCCATCGACTCACGACAGCCGATCAAGCGCGTCCTTCAGTGCCGCAACCGTTCGATCGAGGTTGTGCAGCTTGTCCAGGCCGAAGAGGCCGATCCGGAAGGTCTGGAAATCGTCCGGCTCGTCGCAGCGCAGAGGCACGCCGGCGGCGATCTGCAACCCGGTGACGGCGAACTTCTTGCCGCTGTGGATCTCCGGGTCTCCGGTGTAGCTGACCACCACGCCGGGCGCCTGGAAACCCTCCGCGGCCAGACTCTTGAAACCCCGGCTCACCAGCAGCTCGCGGACGGTGTCGCCGAGCCGCTGCTGCTCGTCGCGGACCTCTTCGAGCCCATAGGCCACCGTCTCGTTCATCACGTCGCGAAACGTCGTCAGCGAATCGGTCGGCATCGTGGCGTGATAGGCGTGGCCGCCGTTTTCGTAAGCCGCCATGATCTCCAGCCACTTGCGCAAGTCGCCCGCGAAGCTGGTCGACGTGGTCGACTCGATGCGCTCCCGGGCCCGCTCGCTGAGCATCACCAGGCCGGCACACGGCGAGCCGCTCCAACCTTTCTGCGGTGCGCTGATCAGCACGTCGACGCCCGTCTCCCTCATGTCCACCCAGATGGTGCCGGAGGCGACGCAGTCGAGCACGAACAAACCGCCGACCGCGCGCACCGCCTCGCCGACGGCTTGCAGGTAATCGTCCGGAAGGATCATGCCCGCGGAGGTCTCCACGTGCGGGGCGAACACCACGTCCGGCCGTTCCTCGTGGATCGTAGCTACCACTTCTTCGATCGCAGCGGGCGCGAATGCCGGCTGGTCGCTGTCGTCGACGCGACGCGCCTTCAGGACGGTGGATGCCGACGGGATATCGCCCATTTCGAAGATTTGTGTCCAGCGAAAGCTGAACCACCCGTTGCGAATCACGAGGCACTTCTTGCCGGTGGCGAACTGTCGCGCCACCGCCTCCATGGCGAACGTGCCACCGCCGGGAACGACGATCACCGCCTCGGCGTTGTAGACAGTCTTCAGGGTGGCGGAGATGTCGTTCATCACCCCCTGGAAAGACCGCGACATATGGTTGAGCGAGCGGTCGGTGAAGACGACCGAATACTCCAGCAATCCATCGGGATCGATATCGGGAAGTAGGCCTGGCATGGGCGCGTCCTTGCTCGGGGGAGGAAGGCGGGAATGATAGGCGTTGGGAGATCAACGTCGATCATACTCCGCTGCGCACGGCGCGTCAGAAATCCGCCGGTGCGCCGCGGCTGGTGCGACCTACCACTGCAGCACGAAGAGGAACCCCTTGCGCTCCTTCGAAATCATCGGCACCGGTTTCCAGGTCAGCGTCGGCTCGGCGGAGACGGCGGCCTGGAAGTAGACGGTCCCTTCCCGCACGCGCGCGTAGTCGGCGCCCACGCCGATTCCGGCACCGGCGCCCGCCATGATCGCCATCGACAGGAAGCAATACTCGCTGCACCCGCCCGCTATGGGGGCCAGAATGGCGACGGGAGCGGCGCCGATGGCGGCACCGATCAACGCGCCGTTGCCAAGCGAATCGATGCCGGCGATACGAAGGACGCGACGCTCGGGAATCTCGAGAACCGCCCAGGCCTTGCTCTTGAACGGCAGCGCGGAGTCGCCGTCCAGCAGCCTCAGGTTCAGGTCGGTGCTCGCCGGAGAGAAGCCCTCCTCGAGCTCGACCAACAAAGCCGCGTCGTTGAGGCTCACGAGCTTCACCTTCATCTGCTGATAACCGGCGGCGGTGTGTAGCTTGACGGTGACCAGCAGGTTTCTGCCGGGCTTCAGATCGCCACGCTCGGCCAGTGCGGCGAACGTTGTGGTGGGCAGCTCTCGCTGCTGCGCACTCGCCATGTCCGGATACAGGCCGGCGGCGATCAAGAGAACAGCAACCGCTACTGCGACGTGCCTGTTCATTCGCGTCCTCCTTGCGGCCAAGCGACAGGTCAACGATCCGTTGCATTCTTCTTAGGAAGCGACGACGATGCGTTACCGAAGCGCCGGGTCGTTCAGACTCCGCGAGCCCGGTCCCCACCACCGGTAACCGCAGCGCCGTTTCGCGGTCACCGAAAAGAGGAAGGCCACCAATCATGGCGATCCCGGCAACCTGCCATCCGCTGACCCCACTCGCTCGAACCTTCGTGCTCACCGCGTGCGTTGTGGCCGCCCTCGCGTTGCCGTCCGCAGCCCCGGCCCAGGCCGTCCGCGCACGCGATCTGGGGATCCGGTTCGACGGCGAGCCCGGCCCTTTGAACGCCATCACCGATGTCGAGGGAGTACGCGTCGGGCACACGACGCTGATCGACGGAGACGGCGACCTGGTCGTCGGCGAGGGACCGGTGCGAACCGGTGTCACGGTGGTCTTCCCGCGCGGTGACGCTGCCGACCCGGTGTTTGCCGGATGGTTCGCGCTCAACGGTAACGGGGAGATGACGGGCACGACCTGGGTGAAGGAGTCCGGGTTTCTCGAGGGCCCGATCGGGATCACCAACACTCACAGCGTCGGCGTCGTGCGCGACGCCATCATCGGATGGCAGGCACGGAGCGGAGCGTTGTTCCAGCCCTGGTCGTTGCCGGTAGTCGCCGAGACCTACGACGGCTGGCTCAACGATATCAACGGGTTCCACGTCCGGCCCGAGCACGTGTTCGCGGCGCTGGATGCGGCCGACTCCGGACCGGTCGCCGAGGGTAACGTCGGCGGAGGAACCGGGATGATCTGTTACGGATTCAAGGGTGGAATCGGCACGGCTTCACGCAGGCTCTCCGCGGATGCCGGCGGCTACACGGTGGGCGTGCTCGTACAGGCGAACTTCGGCGGCCGGACGCTGCTACGAATCGACGGCGTGCCGGTGGGCCGCGAGCTCGCCGACTACGGACGGGCGGCGCCGCTCGATCCGCCCCGACCGGGCACGGCGGGGCCG